>CADBMQ010000022.1 GCA_902795765.1 Oscillospiraceae bacterium
GAAAGCGAGAGAGAAACAGTCGAACGAATTTTGCGAGAAGAAATGGAGTCGGCAGTTGATTTCAGCGTACCACTCACAGTTGATGTGAAATCGGGTAAAACGTGGTTTGATACAAAATAATAGAAAAAGAGGTATGCTATATGAAAAAAAACAGGAAAATGGATATGGCGATATGGCGATTTTGAGTTACACACAAGACTCATATTGGAAACTCGCCGTTCAAGTTACGGTCATCTTGAATTACCCGCATGGCGAATGGATGACTGTATGAAAACAGTTTTTCAAAAAGTGGGTAAAAGTAGAAAAGGAAGAAAAAATAACAGCATATATTGACGGCATAGGAACACTCAAAATCAACGATAAAAAATATCATTTTGAGAGCGGAACAGAATACACTTTGCCTGTCGGAGAATATGATATTTTTGTTTGGACATTTAATCAAATCGGTATTCCTTTCATTAAAATAGACGGTGAAACTGTTTTCACAGACGAGAGTTGGAAAGCAACTTCCAACGGAGAAGCAGACGAATCAAATGTTGGATGTTGGAATCTTTGTGATCCCGAGATGACACCAAGTAACTTCGAATTGCCTACAACTGAAATAGAATATAAAACTTATTCGGATAGCGCACTTTTTGTCGATGTAGGCGAAGAAACTATGTGCAAAGTTGAATTCGATTGCAAAACCGACGAGCAATTCAAAATGGTGTATGGCGAAAGCGAGTACGAAGCAAAACACGAAAATCCTATGAATTACAAAGAGATAAACGGCAAAGGGCATTATTTCTTTGAAGCAAGAGCGTTTCGTTTTTTGAATTTCAAAACTGCACCCGAAAACATAGAAAATCTCAAACTTCATTATGAATATTTACCTCTTGATCGTATAGGCGAGTTCAAATGTTCAGATGAAATGATTAACAAAATATACAATATCTCCGAACGCACATTAAGACTTTGTTCGAGAGAACTTTTTATAGACGGAATAAAGCGAGATCGTTGGGTTTGGTCAGGAGATGCGATACAAACATATAAAGAAAATTATTATACCTATTTCAATAACGAAATCTGTCAAAGAACTATTTTGTCATTAGCAGGCCAAGCACCTTTGGACAGACATATAAATATAATTCCCGATTATACCTATTATTGGTTGATTGCTTTTGAAGACTATTATCTGTACACAGGAGATATCGACTTCATCAAAAGAATTTGGAAAAAGATTGAAAGCATAGCAGATTTTGTGATAAATGACCTTGATGAAAGAGGTATGATTACCGAGCAAGAGAAAGACTGGGTATTCATCGACTGGGCTGTTTTTGATTCACTACATGAGTATGCTCAATGTGCCGAACAGATTTTGGTTTACAAAGCAATGTGCGTTATGGCGAAATTTGCAAAAATGTTTTCTTGCGATGCAAGTAGATATGAAAAGTACGCAAAAATAGCCGAAAATAATATCGAACTTTTCTGGGACGAAGAAAAAGGTGGATATGTTGATAGTTTTGAAACAGGCAATAGACATATAATGCGACAGCAAAATATTTTCGCATTGTTGTACCTTGATATCACCGAAGAACGCAGAAAAACGATAATCGAAAATGTTTTGAAAAATAAAGACGTGCCCGAAATAACCACACCGTATTTCAGATTTTACGAACTCGATGCTATGATGACAGCAGGCGAGACCGATTACGTTTTGAACACATTGCGAGATTATTGGGGCGGTATGGTTAAACTTGGTGCAACAACTTTCTGGGAAGGCTATTCACAGTCGGATGTTGGCGATGAACATTATAATATGTACGGCATCGCAGGCGCAAAAAGTTTGTGTCACGCTTGGAGTGCAGGTCCACTATTTATTATAGGTAAGTATATTTGCGGTGTATATCCAACATCTCCCGAATATAAAACATTTTAAGTGAAACCGAATTTGGGCGATTTGGAATATGTACAAACTGTTGTCCCAACACCAAAAGGAAATATCCATGTTTATGTTGATAAATCGGAAGTCAAAGTTGAATGTGATTTTGACGGAGGTACATTGATAATAGATTCCAAGACCTACAAAATACCATCAGGCGGAATAAATATTAAAAGAATTGCAGAATAACAAAAATACGAGCTTTTCAGCTCGTATTTTTTATGCCTTTAAATGCGAATAAATTTGACAAATTTTTTCATAAATAAATTTTATAAAAATACTCAAAATACTATTGCAAACGCAAAACAAGTGAAAAGGAGTGAAATAAAAATGGCAAAGCAGACTTTGGTACCGCAGGCAAGAGAAGCTCTTGATAAGTTCAAGATGGAAGCAGCAAGCGAAGTTGGTGTAAACCTCAAAAACGGTTACAACGGCGACCTTACTTCTAAGCAGGCAGGTTCAGTAGGCGGTCAGATGGTTAAAAAGATGATCGAGTCCTACGAAAACGGTATGAAATAACAAACGATAAAAAATACGTTATCTTAAAGCGACTATCCCCACCCAAAAGGGTGGGGATTTTGTCATATTTGCGAAAAAACAGCGTATATTTTAGCGAATGGAGTGAGAAAATGATAGCAAGAGTTGACGATTTGTATGAAAAAGAAGTTATATGTATAAAAGACGGCACACGGCTTGGTATAATAGGCGACATTGAAATAAACACATCGACAGGCAGCGTTGAATCAATAATAATATGTGGCAGACGAAAAATGTTTGGTATTTTCGGCAGAGATGAAGATGTAATAGTTCCGTGGTGTTGTATTCAAGTGTTCGGGGACGATATTGTGCTTGTCAATTTTGAACCACCAAGACACTATACAACACAAAAGCAGGGAATAATCAGTAAATTGTTTGATTTATAAAGTTAAAAGAACATCTGTTCTGCGCAAAAAGAACAAATGTTCGCATATAAACATCTATATATTGTTAAAAAATAATTTACATATCTATATATAGTTTAACTGACTGATAAAATTAAAAATATATAAAATAAATGAAAAAAATTTAAATTTTTTCTTGCAATTTTAGTAATTTCGCTTTATAATTACATTAAAAGTAGCGTGAAGTGGTGCCTAATGTTGAAAAGTGTGGATTATTAACATTTTCCACATAGTTTTCCACAATCGACACCAAAACGAGCAAGAAAGGAGTGGAAAACAATGTTTTACGGCACATATCATCACAATGTTGACCCCAAAGGCAGAGTAGCAATACCGTCAAAACTGCGTTCACCACTCGGAGATATGTTCGTTGTTTCAAGACCTATTGATAAACTTCCGTGTCTTTGTATATTCCCAATGCAAGTGTGGAACGACTTGACATCTCGTCTTTCGACTTTGCCGTTAGCACAGGCAAGAGCGGCACGCCGTTACTTGTATTCGGGTGCAATCAGCACAGTGCTCGACTCACAGGGCAGAGTGTTAGTTCCGCAAAACTTGCGTGATATGATAGGTGCGCAAATTGGCGAAAAACTCACACTTGTAGGAGCAGATGACTGCATAGAAATATGGAAAACATCGGATTGGGAAGCATACGATATTGAATCCCACAGTGATGATGCACTTGATATAATCGGTGCAATATAATGGTTGAATTTAAACATATAAGTGTACTGCTCAACGAAGCAGTTGATGCGCTCAATATAAAACCTGACGGCATATATGTTGACGGAACGGCAGGAGCTGGCGGTCATTCTTATGAAATAGCCAAGCGGCTCACAACAGGCAGATTGATAAGTATTGACCGTGATCCCGAAGCAATAGCCGCAGCAGGAAAAAGACTTGCAGAATTTAGCTGTTGCACATTAGTAAATGCAAAGTTTTCGCAGATAGCCGAAATACTTGACAATCTTCAAATAGATAAAGTAGACGGAATACTTCTAGATTTAGGAGTTTCGTCTCATCAACTCGACACGGCAGAACGAGGCTTTTCGTATCATTTCGAAGCGCCGCTTGATATGCGTATGGGAAACGTCGGTGCAACGGCGGCAGATTTGGTAAATAATTTGTCCGAGCAAGAACTCGTCAGCATCTTCTATAAATATGCTGACGAAAAATTTGCACCGAAAATCGCAAAACGAATAGTTGAGCAAAGGACAAGCAGTCCGATAACAACAACTTCGCAACTCGCACAGTTGATAAGCGACTGCTACCCGAATAAATTCAAACGTGACGGACACCCGGCAAGAAAGGTGTTTCAAGCACTTAGAATAGCAGTAAACGATGAGTTTGGCGAAGAGGAGAAAGCACTGAAAGACGGCTTTGAACGACTTAATAGCAAAGGCAGATTTAGTGTTATAACATTCCATTCATCCGAAGACCGACTTGTAAAACAAAGTTTTAGCGAACATTGTAAAGGTTGCACGTGTCCACCTGAATTTCCTGTTTGCGTATGTGGAAATAAGCCGAAAGCAAAACAGGTTTTTCGTAAACCTGTAACAGCGAGTCAACAGGAGTTATCGCAAAATCCAAGAAGCCGAAGTGCGAAACTCAGAGCAATAGAGAAAATCTAAATTAAAATTATTTAAAAGAAGGAGTGATTAAAATGCGTTATCAAAACACATCAAACGCCGTTGCAACTGCAACAACAGCAGCACCTGCACGTCGTGCAACAGTCACTCGTCTTCCGGTAAAACGTGTTAGAACACGCAGTAAAGCTCGTACAAAATCAAGAGTAAACACAAAAGTTCTCGCAGTGGTGGGAGTATTTGTATTTTTCGTTGGAATGTGGGCATTTAATTTAGGCACAAGAGTAAGCATAGCAGAAGTTAAAGCTCAAATAACGGAATGTGATAAACAGATAGAATCACTTGACAGTAATAAAGTAACACTTGAAATGCAACTCGAAAGTTTATACTCTTTTGAAAATATCGAAGAAAAAGCAAAGTCATTTGGAATGATGAAAAGCACAGATGCGCAAGTTAAATACATAAATTTACGCTCCAAAGATAAAGCAGAAATAGTAAAAGACGATAAAGAGTAATAGCAGACAAATGGTTGTAATAAAATGATAATAAGAAAACGAGGGTTAAACACAAAAAAGTTTGACTCTCGTTTCAGCGATTTATAAAAAGGAGAGAAATTCGGTTGAAAAAGGCTAAATCAGCGGTGAAAATGCTTTGGTCACGTTCACTTATAACCTTTACAATAATGCTTGTAATATTTGCATACGTGTTTTTTGTTCTTTTTCAGCATACAATAATCAATGCAGACCAGCTGCGTCAACAAGCGGAAAATCAACAGTTGAGTGATGTTGAGGTTCAAGCCAAAAGAGGTAATATTTACGACTGCAAAATGAATGTCCTTGCAACTTCGGCAACAGTATGGCAAACAGTAATCCGTCCGAGTGCAGTTCAAGAAGAGGATATAAATTTAATAGCAGGTCTATCGTCACTTATCGGCACAACTGCAGAAAAATTGACAGAAACTTGCAAAGAAAAAATCAGTTACGCAAGAGTAGGAAAAAAACTCGAATCCGAAACAACGGAAAAAGTTCGTGAATATATCGACAAAAATAAACTTACTTATTGCATTGACCTCGAAGAAACAAGTAAGCGTTATTATCCAAATGACAATCTCGTGTCGACAGTTATCGGTTTCACAGGAACAGATGGCGACGGCCTTGAAGGACTTGAATATGAATACAATGACTACCTCGCAGGCGAAAACGGCAGAATAGTTGCCGCTCGTGACTCGACAGGCGGAGAAATGCCGTTTGCCTATGAAAAAATCGTAGACGCAAAGGCGGGCGACTCGGTTGTAACAACAATCGATGAGTACATTCAGTATGTTGTTGAAAAATACTTGAACCAAGCAGTTGAGCAGAATGGCGTAAAAGAGCGTGGTTGTTGCATCGTAATGGATGTAAACACAGGTGGCATTCTCGCAATGGCATCAAAGCCCGACTTCAATCCCAATGAGCCGTTTGCGATATATGACGCTGAAACAAAAAAGAAAACAGATTCACTAACAGGCGATGCAAAGTCGAACGCAATCGCAGAAGCAAGAAGTAAGCAATGGCGTAATAAGTGCGTATCCGATACTTACGAACCCGGTTCTGTATTCAAGATTATAACAGGTAGTGCGGCAATCGAAGAAAATGCAATTTCGCTTAAAGATTCCTACTATTGCCCCGGATACATAACAATAGCCGACCGAACAATCCATTGCCACAATAGTGACGGACATGGCACACAATCTCTCGCAGAAGCATATATGAACTCGTGTAATCCTGCGTTCATCTCAATCGGACAAAAACTCGGTGTAACACGTTTCACAAACTATCGAAAAGCATTCGGCCTTGAAAATTTGACAGGCATCGACCTCCCGGGCGAAACCACATCAATCGTTCACGAAGCATCTTCAATGGGTGCAGTAGAACTTGCGTCGGAGTCGTTTGGACAGTCGTTCTCAATAACTCCAATCCAACTCATAACCGCAGTATCAGCGGCAGTAAACGGTGGATACTTGTATCAACCGCATATAGCAAAACAGATTATCGACGCAAACGGAAATATCGTCAAAAATTTCGAAGCACAAGCAAAGCGTCAGGTAATCTCGGCAGAAACGAGCAAAAATATCTGCGAATTTTTAAACAAGGTAGTAAGCGACGGAACAGGTAAAAATGCATATGTCGCAGGATTTAGAGTAGGCGGTAAAACAGGTACTTCCGAGAAACTTAGTTCCGAGTCGGGCGAGGGAAGAATAGCGTCATTTGGAGCAGTAGCACCAACAGACGCACCTCAAATCGCAGTCTTAATGCTCCTTGACGAACCAAGTGTTGCAAACCCGTATGGTGGTACACTTTGTGGCCCACCTGTCGGCAAAATTCTCGAAGAAATACTTCCGTATCTCGGAGTAAGCCCCGAATATACCGCAGAAGAAGCAGAGAAACTCGCAATCGAAACACCTGATGTTTCGGGTAAATCCGTGAGTGATGCCGAAAAGATAATCGGCGATAAAGGACTCAAAGCAGCTGTAATCGGAGAAGGCGAAAAGGTTGTAAAACAAGTACCTCAAAGCGGAGCACAAATTCCACACGAGGGAAAAGTTATAATCTATACAGATAATAGTACAGAATCCGAAAAGGTAACCGTTCCCGATTTCAGCGGTATGACAGTATCCGAAGCTAATGAGTTGGCGGTAAATTCGGGACTGAATATAATGCTTGCTGGTGCTATGGACTCATCAACGGCATACAATCAGTCGGTAGCAAAAGAAACCGAAGTCGAGCGAGGAACCGTAATAACAGTATCATTCCGTGAAAACGTCACGGTAGAATAAACGAAAAACATATAGAAGAAGGTATAAAAATGATTTTTGCAGATATATATAAGAATTCACCCGAAAATTTGAAAAATAAACCTGTAACATCAATCCAATGCGACTCAAGAAAAGTAACAGATGGAACAGTTTTCGTTTGCATAAAAGGCAGCGCAATGGACGGTCATAAATTCGCACAAAATGCCTATGAAAATGGTGCAAGCGTTATCGTTTGCGAGCAGGATATGGGACTCGATAATCAACTTGTAGTTGAAGATTCTCGTGAGGTTTATTCATCACTTTGCGCAGAGTTTTTCGGCAATCCTGCAAAAGGACTAAAACTCATCGGAATTACAGGTACAAGTGGAAAAACCACAAGCACATATATGATCCGTTCAATGCTCGAACAACTCGGACATAAAACAGGACTTATCGGCACAATTCAAAATATCGTAGGCGATGAAATTTTACCTGCAAAAAACACAACACCCGATGCTTATGAACTTCATTCGCTCTTGTCGCTTATGCTCAAAGCAGGTTGCGAGTATGTTGTAATGGAAGTTTCATCTCACGCACTTGACCAAAAGCGTGTTTGGGGACTTGAATTTGAGTGTGGAGTATTCACAAACTTGACACAAGACCACCTCGACTACCACATCACAATGGAAAACTACTTACAAGCAAAATTATTGCTCTTCAAAATGTGCAAAACAGCAGTAATCAACCTTGATGACGAGTATTCGGATAGATTTATCAACGAATGTGGTTGTAAAGTTATAACCTACTCAATCAAAGATTCAACTGCCGATTTCTTCGCATCAAATATTAAATACAATCCTGACGGTGTTTCTTATGACCTTTCGGGTATGAACAAAAAAATGGCAGTAAAAGTCTGCATTCCGGGTAGTTTCACAGTATATAACTCAATGACCGCAGGTGTTGCAATGATGGCTTGTGGATTTGAGTTTAATAAAGTTGTACCGCTCATCAGCACAGTTGAGGGAGTAAAGGGAAGAGTCGAAGTCGTTCCCGGCGGTAAAGATTACACAATGATAATCGACTACGCACATACTCCTGACGAACTTGAAAACGTAATAAAGATGCTCAATCAAATCAAGAGTGGCAGAATGGTAACTTTGTTTGGTTGCGGTGGCGATCGTGACAGAACAAAACGACCGATAATGGGTAAGATTGCAGCACAGTTGTCCGACTTTGTAATTGTAACATCAGATAACCCACGTTCGGAAAATCCGACTGAAATCATCGAAGATATACTTGCAGGTATGCGTGATATAGACACACCTTATATAGTAATTGAAAATCGTGCAGAGGCAATCAAATATGCCGTACAACACGCGCGAGAGAGTGATATTGTACTCTTTGCAGGAAAAGGACACGAAACATATCAGATACTTCCGACAGGCACAATTCATTTCGATGAAAGAGAAGTAATCGCAGAGGCATTATCAGAATAATTAAGGAATCACATACCGAGAAAGGATAGATAACTTTATGTCAACAATATTATTGATTGCAGTAGCAGTGTGTGCATGTGTAATAACTGCACTTTTAGGACTTGTACTCATACCGTTTTTGCGTAAAATCCACTTTGGACAGACAATTCTTGAAATCGGACCGAAGTGGCACCAAAAGAAACAAGGCACACCGATAATGGGTGGACTTATGTTTATCATAGGCATAATCCTTTCAATGGCAATCATATATACTGTCATATTCACAGTATTTCCAAACAGCGATTTTGCAGTAGAACTAACATCAACTAACCGACTTTTACAGCTTCTTGCAGGCATCGGACTTGCACTTTTGATGTCGTTCATCGGATTTATGGACGACTACATTAAAGCGGTAAAAAAACGCAATCTCGGACTTAAAGCGAGTCAGAAAACAGTAATACAACTCGGAGTATGTGTCGCATATCTTACAACAATGTACTTCGCAGGAATGCATACAACAAGAATCCCGTTTGTTGGCGAAATTGACATCACATCGGGCTTCGGACTCATCTTCTGGCCGATAGCACTTGTGTTTATCTACGGCTTCACAAATGCCGTAAACTTGACTGATGGCGTAGACGGACTCGCGTCTTCCGTAACATTCGTGGTAGCACTTTTCTATCTCGTGCTCACAACCGTACTCGCAGATTGGGGCTACAACCTTTTGTCGGCCGCACTTGCAGGTGCGTTGGTAGGCTTCCTTATCTGGAACTTGAATCCTGCCAAAGTATTTATGGGCGACACAGGTTCAATGTTCCTTGGCGGAATAGTTGTCGCATTCGCATTCGGCACACATTATCCGATACTTTTGTTCCTTTCGGGCATACTTTATCTTGCAGAGGCAATGTCTGTTGTGATTCAGGTTGCACATTATAAACGCACAGGCAAAAGATTTTTCAAAATGAGTCCAATCCACCATCATTTTGAAATGAGTGGCTGGAAAGAAAATAAAATAGTAGTAGTATTTTCGTTAGTAGCATTCGTAGGCTGTCTTATCGCATTCGGTCTTGTGGCAGCAGATTTGTTTATATAAATTAGGAGTGATTTTTTGGCAGAATCAAGACGCAATATACAGCGTCAATCGGAGGGAATACTGAAAAAGACGTTTGATAGTAACGTTCGGGAAATTAGTTCAATACCACGAAGATTAAAGAAAAATATTCATGCTCAACGTGGAAAATTGGATATAGGATTTCTTGTGATTTTAGGCTTAATAATCATATTCGGATTGATAATGCAGTTTTCGGCAAGTGGCCCGAAAGGTGTTCAGGAATATAACGACCGATATTTTTTCATAAGAAATCAGTTGATATTTGTTGGCGTTGGCATATTAATAATGCTTGCTATGTCCCTTGTTCCAACAGATGTTTGGCGAATAATAGTAAAGCCATTGATGTTTATTGTTCTTATCCTTTTGATATATACCAAACTTGTAGGTGAAAAAGGAAGATGGATTAGACTTTTTGGCATTAACTTTCAGCCGTCCGAACTTGCCAAATTTACACTTATCGTATACATTTCAAACATCATTTCAATCGATCCCGATTGTGTAAAAAAAGTAGATAAATTCATAGGAAAAATTGTATTACCGCTTGGTATATTTGAAATGCTCGTTGCAATCGAGCCTCACTTGTCTGCAACAATTCTTATTTTCCTAATCTGCATAACAATCATTTTTGTTGGCGGACTTGATAAGAAAATCTTAATACCGTGCTTAATAGGTGCGGTTGTGATAGTATTCTTGCTGATTTTGTTCGGTAGATCCTATTGGGGAGAGCGAATTGATATATGGCTCGATCCATATTCAGACCCGACAGGCAGCAGTTACCAAACACTTCAATCGATGAGAGCAATCGGCTCAGGCGGACTGTTTGGAGTAGGACTTGGCGAGTCAACACAAAAATACTTGTGGCTTCCCGAACCTCAAAACGATTTCATTTTCTCGGTTGTCTGCGAAGAACTTGGCCTTGTAGGTGGAGTTTTTGTACTTGCACTTTTCAGCACACTTGTATTACGAGGCTTTATTCTTGCATCACGTTCACGTTCACGATACAACGCACTTTTGATAGTCGGAATTGTATCACAAATAGGTTATCAGGCGTTTTTAAATGCCGCAGTTGCAACCAACGCAATGCCCAATACGGGCATCAGCTTGCCTTTTTTCAGTTATGGCGGTACTTCGATAATGATGCTTTTAGCACAAGTAGGCGTATTACTTTCTGCATCAAGAGCCAGTAAAGTTAAAAAAGTGTGAAAGGTAGATAAAAATGAAAATATTATTTGCTTGTGGCGGTACAGGTGGACATATAAATCCTGCAATAGCCATAGCAGGAACATTAAAAGAAAAATATCCCGATACCGAAATAGCATTTATAGGTAACAGAAAAGGTATGGAATCAAAACTTGTTCCGAAGGCAGGTTATGATTTTTACCCGATAGATGTTGCAGGTTTCCAACGCAAATTGAGCCTTGAAAATGTAAAGAGAAATATCGACGCATTTTATAAAATGTTCGCATCAACAGTGCAGTCGGGCAAAATATTAAAAGAACTCAATCCCGATGTTGTTGTTGGTACAGGTGGATATGCTTGTGGTCCCGTACTTAGAAAAGCGGCAAAAATGGGCATTAAAACTGCAACACACGAGCAGAATGCATTTCCTGGTATCACAACCAAAATGCTCTGCAAAAGTGCAGACGAAATAATGGTAGCAATGCCACAAGCCATTAAGCGTTTGCCCGATAACCGAAGCTATGTTGTAACAGGCAATCCGGTTCGTGAGTCGATTATAAAAACAACAAAGGAAGAAGCAAGAAAAGCACTCGGACTCGATGACCGCCCGATGATTCTTTCACTTGGAGGCTCGCTTGGTGCAAGACGAGTAAACGAAGCGGTAGCAAGTGTACTCGGTTGGCACGGTAACACAGGTAAGTATTACCATTTTCATGCAATCGGTAAATTCGGTATGGACTTTATGCCCGATTTGATTCGAGAAAAAGGCGTAGATTACGAGAATAAACCGTGGCTAAGAATTACCGAGTATATTTATGATATGGATTTATGTATGGCAGCGGCAGACCTTGTAATCAACCGAGCAGGAGCAACAACGCTCAGCGAACTCGAAGTTCAAGGTAAACCGTCAATACTTATTCCGTCACCAAATGTGGCAGAAAATCATCAGTATTTCAATGCAAAAGCCCTTGCCGATAATGGTGCGGCAGTCATCATCGAGGAAAAAGACTTAACTGGCGAAACACTCGTTAAAACAGTCGAAGAACTAATTGAAAACAAAGCAAAACTTCAAGAAATGAGCAAAGCAGCACGAAAAATGGCTGTTGTTGATTCAAACGAAAGAATTTGCGATGTAATATTAAAACTCGCCAATAAGTAACAAATCACGCACTCTCTCATAAAATATAACGATTTAATTATCCGATTTTATGAAACGGGGTGCGTTTTATGGCAGTCTTGCAGGTGGAGGGCGGCAGAAAACTATTTGGCGAAATGAGGATACACGGTGCGAAAAACAGCGCCTTACCCTTATTGACCGCTGCACTTATCTGCGATGGAGAAACAATACTTGAAAACTGTCCGAACTTGTCTGATGTAGATTACACGATAGACATACTCAAAACTCTCGGTTGTACAATCGAGCGAGAGGGCAGTACATTAGTGATAAATTCGTCGAACGCATACGGAAGCACAGTGCCTGAAAAGTATATGCAAAAGATGCGTTCGTCTGTGCTTTTTATAGGTGCAATGTTGTCGAAATGCGGCTCGGCAAGAGTGACCTATCCTGGCGGATGCGAACTCGGACCACGGCCGATAGACCTTCACTTAAAATCAATCGGCACGCTCGGTGTCGATATAAATGAGCGACACGGCAAAATAGATTGCCGATGTGTAGGCAGACCGCAAGGAGCAGTAATTACACTTCCGTTTGTAAGTGTAGGCTCAACGGAAAATGCAATCTTGTGCTCGGTCAAAGCACATGGTACAACCAAAATACTAAATGCTGCCGCAGAGCCGGAAATCATAGATTTGTGTGAGTTTTTGAACAAATGCGGAGCAGATGTTCGTGGTGCAGGGACAGGAACAATTACAATAAACGGAGTAAACCGACTACACGGTTGCACTCATAGAATAATACCCGATCGAATTGAAGCGGCAACATATATGTCGGCGTGTGCAGTAACGGGAGGACGAATGCGACTAACACATATCTGCACGGAGAATATCCAACCGGTGCTATACGCATTTCGTGAGTCGGGATGTACAGTAGATTTAGACGAAAACTCACTGTTCATCAGCGCACCAAAACGACTATCACGAATAAAACTTGTAAAAACCCAGCCGTATCCGGGCTTCCCAACAGATGCCCAAGCACCGTTGATGTCAATGGCAGCGGTTGCAAACGGCACGTCAATATTCATCGAAACCATATTTTCCGATAGATTTAAACATATCGAAGGGCTAACACGATTTGGAGCAAATATCAAATCGGAACAGTCGGTAGCCGTAGTCGAGGGAGTCGAAGAACTGTACGGTACAAAAGTATACGCACCCGACCTTAGGGCAGGTGCATCGTACATAGTGTCGGCATTGTCAGCAAACGGAATAAGCGAAATAGATGGAATGGTACATATCAATCGTGGATACGAAAATATAAGCGAAAACCTAAATGCACTCGGTGCAAATACGCAGATAAAGGAAGAGTAAATTGGAACACGAAGAAGAGATGATGACTCGTGAAGAGCGACGTCGAATAAGTGATGCACATGGAGCGAGAAAAACATATTACATAATAATCGGGTTGATAGCAGTAGCAGTGATTGTTGTGCTGTCACTGACTGTGTTTTTTCATATCAATGAAGTGTATGTAACGGGCGACCAAGTACCGTACAAAGCAGAAGATATTGTTTTTGCGTCGGGAATAGAGAGCGATACAAATATAATTCTTGCAAGTACGTCCGATCCCAAAGAACGAATTGAAAACAAAATGCCGTATATCGAAAGTGTAGAAGTAATAAAACATTTTCCGTTTAAAATGGAGCTGAAAGTTACATCTGCAAAAATTGTCGGACAAATTGAAAGCACGGGAGCTTTGCTCATAGATAGAAACGGCAAATGCATAGATAAAATAGATAAACTGAAAAAGGGAATACCTGTAATTCGTGGAGCAGGGGTAATATCAGCGCAAATCGGAGATAAAATATCTTTTGGAAGCGAAAAAGCATACGAAAATTTGATGTTGATGTATAAAGCATTCAGCGATGCAAAAATCGAAGGAATAACAGTATATAATATCGGAGACGATAAACAAATAAGTGCAACATATCAGAATAAAACAGTATTAAGTTTCGGCAGCTCGGAAAAGCTGAAAGAAAAACTTGATTGTGCCGTAAAAGTAATAGAAAAGCAGAAATCGGGTTCACAAACAGGTATCTTGAATTTGAGCAGAGTGACCGAAGATAAGCAATATGCGTATTTTTCTCCCGAAGTTTTGCCGAATAATTTAATAGCAGACGTGCTTGAACAAAAAAATTAAAAAAATATAAAAAAAGTGTTGAAATTTATTCAAATGTGTGGTACTATATTAGGGAATTAAAAGTGAATAATTGTGTACATTCAGTTATATAGGAGGATTCAAAATGAGTTTTGAAGTATCAAAAGAGTTAGACGATGTAGTTCAGATTAAAGTAGTAGGCGTCGGTGGCGGCGGTGGAAACGCTATCAATCGTATGTTTGAAGCAGGTGTTAAAGGTGCAGATTTCGTAGCAGTTAACTCCGATGCACAGGCACTTTTGCTTTCTCGTGCACAGCACAAAATCCAAATTGGTGAAAAACTTACTCATGGTAAGGGCGCAGGCTCAAATCCGGAAGTAGGTAAAGGTTCTGCCGAAGAATCCAAAGAAGATATTATCGAAGCACTTAAAGGCACAGATATGGTATTCATCACTGCTGGTATGGGTGGTGGTACCGGTACAGGTGCTGCTCCGATCGTTGCTGCAATCGCAAAAGAGATGGGTATTCTCACAATCGGTGTTGTAACAAAGCCGTTCGCATTCGAAGGTAAGAGAAGAATGAACCAAGCAGAGCAAGGTATCGCTGAACTCGCAGATAGCGTAGATAGCCTTGTAGTTATCCCGAACGAAAAGTTGAAAGAAATCTCTAACGAGAAAATCACTTTCACAAATGCATTCTCAATTGCCGATGACGTTCTCCGTCAAGGTGTTCAGAATATTTCAGAGCTTATCCGTATGCCTGCAATCGTAAACCTTGACTTTGCTGACGTTAAGTCAATTATGGCAGACGCAGGTTATGCTCATATGGGCGTTGGTATCGCATCAGGTAAAGATAAGGCTGAACTCGCTGCAAAGGCAGCAATCAACAGCCCGCTCATCGAAACACCTATGAACGGTGCAAAGGGCGTTATCATCAGCATTACAGGTTCGCCTGATATGGGACTTGATGAAGTATACGAAGCATCTTCAATCATCTCTGATGCTGCTCATCCGGATGCAAACATCATTTGGGGTGCAAATACAGACGATTCACTCGAAGATACTATCAAAATCACAGTTATCGCAACAGGTGCAGGCGATACAGGTGCAGTTAAGAAAGAAACAGAAGATCCTTTTGCTGGTCTTAACCTCGCTTCTACAACACCTGCCGAGGATGCTTATTTTGACGTATCCAAGATTTTCCCGAAGGCATAACGAAATAAAATTTTAAATGAGTCCGGCAAAATGATGCGTCAGTATTGTTTTGTCGGCTTCTTTTGTGTAAAGGTAGGAGTAAATTTTGCAGGACTGGACAGAAATTTTAATAGAAATCCCCGTTGAATTTGTAGATATAGCATCAAATATAGCATGTATGGTCGTACCATACGGCTTTTATCTCGAAGACTATTCCGATTTGGAACAGGGAGCAAGAGAGATTGCACATATCGACCTTATCGATGAAGATTTGGTACAAAAAGCAAGGGATAAAGCAATAATTCATATTTATATTTCTCCCGAAGAAAACCCGAACGAAGCAATGGACTTTTTGACTGCTCGCTTCACGGCAGAAAACGTTCCGTATAAACTCAGTCAAAATGGAATTAGTGAAGACGATTGGGCAAACAATTGGAAAAAATATTTCAAGCCGACAAAAATCGGCGAAAAACTTCTCATTCTTCCCGAATGGGAGAAGGACGAAAATGAAGACGGCAGAGTTATACTTAATATAGATCCTGGTGCTGCTTTTGGAACAGGAACTCATGCAACAACTCGCCTTTGCCTTGAAACAATTCAAAAATTCGTCAAAAATGGCGATACCGTCCTTGATGTAGGATGCGGAAGTGGTATTC
>CADBMQ010000023.1 GCA_902795765.1 Oscillospiraceae bacterium
GGTATGGATAAAGAAGAAATTGTACAAATTTCTCGTAAAATCGGCACTTTTGAAACATCTATTCAGCCGTATGAAGACTGCTGTACAGTATTCACTCCAAAACATCCAAGAACTCGCCCTCGCCTTGAAATAGTTAGAGCAGAGGAACGATTTGAAAACTGCGATGAATTAGTTGAAAAAGCAATAAAAGAAACGACTTTTGAAAAGATTTTCTGGGAATAAAAAATGAGTATTGCAGAAAAAATTGTTCATGAACTTATAACTCAAAAACTTACAATTTCAACTGCCGAATCATGCACAGGTGGACTTATCGGTGCTAGTATTACTGATATTTCAGGAGCATCTGCAGTTTACAATATGGGGTTTATTACCTATTCAAACGACGCAAAAGCAGAATTGCTTGGTGTTGACGCTAATATAATAAAAAAATATGGTGCAGTATCTTGGCAAACAGCAGAACAAATGGCTAATGGTGCAAGACTACATGCTAAATCCGATATTTCTGTTGCTGTAACGGGAATAGCAGGTCCTAAAAGTGATGATACAAACAAGCCTGTCGGTCTTGTCTTTATCGGACTTTGTTGCGAAAAAGGCTGTTTCGTTGTTGAAAATCACTTTGGTGAAGACAAAACAAGAGAGAAAATTCGCAACCTTACAAAAGAAAAAGCGCTCGAACTTGTATACGAGTGTGTAACCGACTATGATTTATTTATTAAATCAAATAAATTTGCCAACTGAAAAGAAACGGAGGTATCATTATGGATAACAAGGAAAATTATAATGAATTATATGATAGTATAATAAAAAACATAAGTGAGTTACCTGATATTTCCGAACTTGACAAAAAGATAGTTGACGAGAAAAAGCCGAATTTATTTATCCGATTTCTTAAGTATTTTATTCCTTGGAAAGGCGATAAAGTAACGGAAGTAATTCGTAAAATTGTGTTTCTAACTGCACTTACTGTTTTTATTTCAATGATAGTCGTTTTGCTTCCGTATTTTCTTGAACCTATTCAAAACAATAATTTGAACAATCGTTTAAGAGATATGTATGGTGATAGTGAAAATCTTTATTCTTCGCCAATACGAAATCCAAGATTTGACAAGTTATATGCCGAAAACAAAGATATAGTTGGTTGGATTAAGATTGATGGAACAAATATCGACTATCCTGTTGTGCAAACACAAGAACAAATAGACAACGATGATTATTATTTAAGACGTGATTTTTATAAGGAATATAGCAGTTATGGTACTGTTTTTGCTGAAAAAACAAACAGCTTAAACTATATGCAGGAAAGCAAAAATATTACGTTATACGGTCATAATATGAAAGATGACAGTTCGATGTTTAGCCAACTTGTTCACTATTCTGAACTTAATTTTTATAAGCAACATCCGACTTTCCGTTTTGATACTTTGTATCGTGATGGATATTGGAAAGTTGTTGCAGTTATGATAACTAATACCTATGCATATCAAAACAACAACTATGTTTTTGACTATCGCAAAACAAACTTTACGTCTGATGAACAGTTTTTATATTGGATAAATGAATGTAAAAAACGTTCAATTATCAATACAGGCGTTCAAGTTGACAAATCTGATGAAATTTTGACTTTGCAAACTTGCACATACGAGTTTAGAGACGCTCGTTTTGTTGTTATTGCGAGACGTGTTAGAACAGGGGAGAGCAAATCTGTTAATACGGCTGCCGCTGTTGTTAACAAAGATCCTGTTTATCCACAAGTTTGGTATGATGTCAACGGACTTGACAATCCTCATAAAAATGACAAGCCACAGGATATGAGTATTCCTGACACAACCAAAACTGCCAATACAACCGCTCCTGTCACAAAAGCAACGTACGCTAAAACAACACAAAATAACAAAACAACTCCAAAAACAACAAGTGGAGGAGGCATTATAACCAAAGCTCCAACGGCAGCGCCTACTCAACCACCTACTCAACCTCCCACAAATCCTCCAACGACGGCTCCCACTCAACCACCAACTCAGCCACCAACAGTTGTTACAACCCAACAAGCAACTGAGTGATATTACAGTATAACAGAAGTTCGAAATTTAGAACTTCTGTTATTTTTATGCTTTATTGACAAAAATAATATATGATGATAGAATAAAAATCGAAAAGAGATGATTGATAATGATAAACATAAATAAAATTTGTGACTATATTCGTTCAGGCGAAACAAAAAAACAACGTCTTGGGCTTGAATTAGAACACTTTGTTTGCGATGATAAATTTAATGTTGCACCATACTCTTTGATGTGCGATTTTTTTGTGTTCTTGAGTAGTAAAGAGTTAGGTGAATTGTATTATGAAGAAGGGAATATTCTTGGAATAAAATGCAATGAATACGATTTAACTCTTGAACCTGCTGGTCAACTTGAAATTAGCGTTTGCCCTCAAAGTGAGATTGCTGAAATAGAAAGAATATATAAGGATTTTTGCAATATATTCGAGTGCTTTTTCAACGAAAAGGGATATAAGCTTATTCGGAAAGGCGTTCATCCATTAGTCGAAAAATCATCTAAATCGCCGTTTGAATTCGATTTAATTCCTAAAACGAGATACAAGTATATGGACGAGTATTTTAAAAGTAGTGGCAAATTTGGTGCGTATATGATGCGTGCAACAGCATCTGCACAAATTTCAGTTGATTTTGAATCGGAAAATGATGCAATGCGTAAACTTTCAATTTTGCAAAAAATCAGTCCATTTTTGTCGTTAATAACTGAAAACCGTTCCTTTGTTGATCATATTAAACCATTTGAAAATCATCTACTTCGTACGCAAATTTGGAATGATTTAGATGCAGATCGGTGTGGCTATCTGCCTAATTCGCTCAACTGCAATTATAAATATAAAGACTATGCAGAATATATTTATAATAAACCACTAATCTGTACCAAAGATGACAAAAAAGTAATTTCGCTTGGAAATAAGACTGCAAATGAATATTTCAAAGGAAAAGAATTGAACGATGTGGATTATATTATTTCTATGTTCTTTCCCAATATTCGATTAAAAAAATTCCTTGAAATAAGAGTCGCTGACAGTATGGAATTACCACAATTTCTCGGATATTGTGCGTTGATAAAAGGTCTTGTTTATTCAAAGCAGTCGATTGATAAAATAAGTGAAACTTTTGACTGGATATGCGGTATTGACACACTTTATAAAATAGAAAAATCGTTGTCAAAACAGGGTTTATCTGCTGAAATCAATGGCAAGTCTGCAACTTACTACATTGAACAGTTGTTCGCTATTGCAGAATCTGCATTAAGTGAGCAAGATAAATGTTATTTAGCGAAACTAAAACCATTGTTCTTGCTTGAAAAAGAGTATTTTTCGATTGTATCTGAAGATGAAAATCATCGTCAATCTGCAATAGATATTCTTGATTACCTTGAACAATCAACTGCAAAATATCACAACAGAACAGTTAGAACGCTTTATATGCCGAAAATTTTTACAAATAAAGAAATTGATTTATTTGCGAATTTTATAAATGTTCTCTATGATATTTTTGATAAGGTCATTAACGAATATGAAAGAAATGCTGAATACAGAAAATTGTTCGATTTTCCGAAGGTTGTCGAGGATTTAATTCTTCGTGAACGTTCGTATTCGTGCAATATTCCCATTTCAAGAGTTGATATATTCTATAACGAGCTTAACTCCGATTTCAAATTTTGCGAATTTAATACAGACGGTAGTAGTGCTATGAATGAGGACAGGGAACTTAATATTGCAATAAAACTCTCAAAAGCATATAATCTGTTCTCGAAAAAACACAATATGAAATCTTTTGAACTATTTGACAGTTGGATTGACGAACTGCTCGAAATGTATAGAGAGTATGCAAATAAGTATAACAAAAACGAAAAACCTAACATCGCAATTGTTGACTTTATGGAACATTCAACCGAAAATGAGTTTATTATTTTTGCTGACAGAATGAGAAATCGTGGACTCAACGCAACAGTTTGTGATATTCGTTCGCTTGAATATAAAAACGGAAAGTTGTATCACGAAAACACTCAAATTGATCTTATATATCGTAGAGCAGTAACATCTGATATAATCGAAAATCTCGATTCAGTTAGTGATTTTCTCTCTGCAACAGCGGATAACTCAGTTTGTGTTGTTGGTGATATTAGAACACAAATTGTGCATAACAAGTCGCTTTTCCGTGTTCTTCATCTTCCACAAACGCAAAAATTACTTTCTGAATTTGAATGTGAATATATCAAAAATCATGTTCCATATACGGTATCTCTTGAAAAGGAAAATTTGAATAATAACATTCTCCAAAGTGTTATGAACGATAAAGACAAATGGATTATAAAACCAATAGACTCTTATGGTTCTCTTGGTGTTCACGCAGGTGTCGAAAGTGATTTAGATACATGGCGAAAATATGTCGAGGATTGCTTTGATAAAAGCTATATTTTGCAGGAATTCTGCAATCCTTATGTACTAAAAAATGTTCGTTTTACAAGAGAATCAGAGTCAGCAGAAATTGTTGATACTTGTAATTTAACAGGATTGTTCGTATATAATGGAAAATTCAGTGGTATATACTCCCGTGTATCATTGTCTGAGATTATTTCAACGCAATATAGTGAAATTTCTTTACCAACAATAATTGTTGACTAAATTTGTAAAAATATGTTGACAAATCAAATGTAATATATTAAAATATTAGAAGATAGAGGTGCATTATATCATCAGTAGTCGTTCTTTTATGCTTGCCAAAAGTAGAGTGACGAAAGGGATAAGTGCCGAAGACGGCGTTTGGCAATCGTCGATCTGACACACGAAAATAATATTTTGTGTGTTGTCGCAGTAATGCGGAGGGCTATCATTTTTAAGCGTTATTATGCTTTTTTTATGACAGCCTATTGTGCTGTCATTTTTTTATGAAAAAGGGGTATAAAAATGAAAAATACTATTTTTACAGGTGCAGCAACAGCAATTATTACACCAATGAATGCTGACAAAAGTGTTGACTATGAATCATACGGTAAACTTATTGATTGGCAGATAGAACAGGGAATTGATGCCATTGTTGCCGCAGGTACAACAGGCGAAGGTTCAACCTTAAATGATGCTGAACATAAAGAAGTGATTAAATTTACAGTTGACCGTGTTAATGGAAGAGTTCCGGTTATTGCCGGCACAGGTTCGAATGATATTGCGTATTCAATCGAACTCACCAAATACGCTTGTGAGGTTGGCGCAGATGCAATGCTTATTGTTACACCATACTATAATAAAGCAACACAAGCAGGTCTTATTGAATCTTTTACCGCAATTGCCGATGTTAGCACTAAACCGATTATTTTATACAATGTTCCGTCAAGAACAGGTTGTAATATAACTCCGGAAACTTGTGCAAAACTTTGCAAACATCCCAATATTGTTGCTATTAAAGAAGCCAGCGGCAATATATCTCAAGTTGCTGAAATTGCTGCTTTAACAAACGGCGAACTCGATATTTATTCAGGTAATGATGACCAAATTGTTCCTGTATTATCTCTTGGTGGTAAAGGTGTTATTTCGGTTTTGTCTAACCTTTTGCCAAAAGAAACATCAAAAATCTGTCACGATTATCTTGACGGCAATGTTGCAGATGCAACTGCGAAGCAACTTGAATATCTTCAACTTATCAATTCGCTTTTCTGCGAAGTAAATCCAATTCCTGTGAAAGCAGCAATGGCAAATATGGGTATGTGTGAAAACACTTTAAGATTGCCGTTGACTCCTATGGAAAAGGCTCACGAAGAAAATATGGTTTCATTGATGAAAAAAGCAGGTATTGAAATTAAATAATTTTTAGGAGTGTAATATATGAAGAAAATGATTTGTGACAATCTTTCTGTTAATGAAAAAGGTGAACTTTGTTTTGCAGGAAGAAGTACAGTTGAACTCGCCAAAAAGTATGATACCCCCGTCTACTTTTTTGATGAGAAGAAGATTAGAAGCAATGTTCGTTTATATCTCGACGCAATGAATAAAGCGTTTGACGGCAATGCAACTGTTTTGTTTGCAAGTAAAGCCGCTTCTTTTAAAAGCATA
>CADBMQ010000024.1 GCA_902795765.1 Oscillospiraceae bacterium
AACTTGCGAACTACTGCTTCGATTTGTGCATACAGATACTCTGTCACATAAATTACCGCATAGTCCGATTTGACGAGAGTTTTTATTGTTTCGGTTGCACTTTCGGGAGTGTCGGCTTCGAAAACGCCGAGTCCGAGTGCTTTAAATCCACGAACACTATCCGCAGAGCCGATTACCGCAATATTTTTCATATAATCCGCTCCTCTCAATTAGTTCGTTTTTCTTATTCGTTGTCTGATAAGCGACTCATCAAGTCCTGCCGACTTGCAACAGACAACTATTCTTGCCGTTTTAATCTGCGCTTTTTTGCGTATGATATATGCCGCTATCGGAGCCGCTCCGAGCGATGTGAATTTTGCGCTGTCGCAATAGTCGATAAGCATATTTTCACTTGCCTTTTCAAACTCGCTTATGCCGTTTTCGAGTTGCGATGCTACCTTGTCAAATTTAGTATGCGACAAAAATTCTGCAACTCTCGACTCGCCTTTCAGCACCGCTTCGATTAGTTCTTTGCGGTCCATATCGTAACATTTCGGCATACTCAACTCGACAAACTGCTCGTCTTTTAATGTTTTAGCGCAACGAACTGCGATACGCATTGCGCAGTCGGCAGAGATGAGTTTTGCGAGTCCCTGCAAAAACGGAGAACTCTTTTCAGTTAGTTTTACAACCGAATCGGCATAGGCTCTATCAAGAACTGCGTCCGAAAGTTGACCGTCAGAGATGCTGACAAGCAAATCGTATGCCTCTTTTGCGGCAGTTGACATATAGTCGGGCAGTTGCTCGAACTTGCGAGAACGCACCGACTCGATAATCAAGTCAACGTCTATCACGCTCGGTGTGAGCATAAGCGACTTTGCGTCAACATCGGCAATCGTCGCTTTGAGCGCCGTTTTTAAATTGTGAAAGTCGTTTTCTATAAGTAAAAACGCAAACTCTTCGCCATCGGGAACGATGCCAAGCACCAAATCCCACATATCTCGCAATGCCCCTGAAAAGTCGGCATCGCCGTCCTGTGTTCTCGCACAAAGTCCACTCTCGACAATTATCGCAACTGCTTCCGACTTCGATTTGGCAGTCAAGAGCCGTTCGGTGTCTTCGACAGTCAACAGATAATTTTCGTTCATACGGACACGTGCGACGGCTGTTGCGTATTCCGTGTCTTTCATTCGATTCATTCCTTAATCAAACAGGATTTTTGCGACATTTGTTGTCGCAGTTTCACGATACTCGTTGCAGAGTGCGTCAAACGCACAATTAACTTCGATATTGCCGTAGCGAATGCGAAAACCGCCAACAATGCTATCGTCTGCTTTTTCGCTGATTACAACGCTTTTGCCCGACGGCAACGATTTGTTAAGTGCGTCTACAAATGACGGAGTAGCTTTTTTCAAGTCTTTCGAGTTGAAGATAAGTTCACCCTCACCATTGTCTGCGTATTTTTTAACGAGTGCCGTTATTACCGCAAGATATTTGTCATCTGGCAGATTTACAAGTTTTTCGACTGCTTTGTCGAAAACTCGGTCTATCATAACTCTTTTTTCGGAAAGAATTTTATTGCGAAAATCTATCTCCGAAAATGAATCTGCCGACTCAATTATGCGATTTGCTCGTTCGTTCGCCTTGCCGACCACCGAGTTGTATTCGGCAGTTGATAGGTCATCCGACTCTTTTTTAATAGCCTTTGCCTGATTATTTGCTTCTTCTACAATCTCGTCCGACTGCTTTTGTGCGTCTGCGGCAATGGCATCTAAAATCTTTTCAAGCCCTTCCATAAAAACCGTCCCTTGAATTATTTGCCGAGATTCGGAATTGCGAATACTGCAAGGAATGAGATGAGGAACGAAAGAAGTGCATAAAACTCAACGAGTGTTGTTGAAACGATTGCTTTTGATGACTCTTCGGGACGTTTTGCAACCATTGATACGCCACTTACAGCGGCTCTACCCTGTGCGATTGCAGAGAAAAGGCCACCGAATGCAACGGGAAGTGATGCTGCGAAGTAGAGTATGCCCTGAACGAATGTGATGTCACCCGAGCCACCGAGGAAACCTACATTGAGGAAAATCATAATTGTTACAACGAAGCCATACAAACCTTGTGTGCCAGGAAGAAGTTGGAGTACGATCATTTTACCGAATTTAGACGGATCTTCTGCTACTACGCCCGAAGCCGCTTCCGACGCCATACCTACACCTTTTGCCGAGCCAACACAAGCGAGTGTTGTTGCTATCATTGCACCTATTGCTGCCCAAAAAATACCTGAACTTAAAAATCCCATTATAAATCGTCCTTTCGATTTGTTATTTTATTTCTTCGGTTTCTTAAACCGTATAAACCTTGTGTTTGCCGAAAACGGTTTGAAAAATCTTCCGCCGCCTTCGTAGAATTTGTTAAAAAACTCAACATACTGCAATCGGATTGTATGAACATAAGCACCGAGTGCGTTCATTGACAAACTGATTGCTGTGCCAAAGAGGAATATTACGATGAACATCAACACACCGATTATTCCCTTTTGCATTGTGCCGAGAATATTGACAACCTGTGCAAGTACGCCCGTTGCAAGTCCAAGCGCCATTACACGAGAGTATGACAAAATGTCGGACGCATACGAAGTTATATCGTACAAACTTGCTATTCCGCCGATTATTTTGCCGAAGCCTTTTTTATCTCGACCTTGTGTGCATATAAGCAACACCGCTCCACCGATAAGCATTGAAATGCCGACAGTTTTTACTGTATCAAATCCAAAATACATTCCAACTGCCATAACAAGCACACCCGAAAGTGTTACAAGCCACGTTCCAACGTCCAAAAATGCACTAAGCACTTTGCCGTTGCGACAAAGGTTTATGAAGTTGATTATCATACCTGTGAAGATATGCACAACACCAAGTGCAAGTCCGAAAATTAGCAACGTCATCGGCTCTTTTAGTGGGTCGAGCCATATTGGTTTCACGACAATCGGTGCACCGAAAAAGTTATTTGTCACACGATAGACAAGGTCACCAAACCATCCGCCAAACATTGCACCCCAGAATATCGTTGAAATTCCGCAATACAAAAACATTTTGAGGTTGTTTTTCATATTATCTTCAAGGTTGAATTTCAACAATCCGATTATGCAACCGAGCACCAAAATTATGCCGTAACCTGCATCGGACAACATAAGTCCGAAGAACAAATAGAAGAAAAATGACATAGGTGCGGTTGGATCGACGTCCGTTTTTGACGGAGCAGAGTACATTCGCAAAATGCCTTCGCTTGGCTTTGAAAAGCCGTTGTTTTTCAATTCAACAGGCACATCTTCGTCATCTGTCGGATCGTTTGCGATAATACACGCATTGTGCCGTTTTGCAATCTCTTCGAGTTGCACAACATCCCGTTCGGGTGCATATCCCGAAACGATAACCGTATTTTTGCTTTGCAAAAGTTTATCGTACTCTTTATAGCGGTCAATTCGCATTGCGTAAAAGTCGGCAAGGAACTCGATATTCTCGACCTCCCCGCTAAACTCGCAAATCAACGATTTGAGCGTTGGAATTTCACGCTTTAAGTCGCTTCTTCTGCGTTTTAGTTGGTCAACTTTTTCTTCGGCAGTTTTGTCGGAGCCACTCGCACGAGCAAAACCAAGCATTGATAATGATTTCGAGAGTTCTTCTTCGTCCTTTTTCAGCCCGATGACAAAAACTTTTGTCTGCATATCATTTGTTGCGATAATTTGCGAAACAAACGGAGCATCGGTTGACTCGGAAATTGCATTATTTAACAATTCCTCCGAATATCTGCCCTTTATCGAACCGACAAACGCTTTCGTTCGGGTTGTACCGCTGAAATTCGTAGGAATGTCAAGTTTTGTATATTCCTGCATTTCGTCGATTGCAACATCAAGTCGAAGTATCTCGCTTTGGCATTGTGTTATCTGCTTTTGCAGTTCGTTTATATCTCCGCATATATCTGCCGTTTTGGAAATGCTTTTGACTTTTTCATCGTAATCTGCAAAAGTTATTTCCCTTCTGCCGTTGAGTGACGACAAAAGTCCCGACTTGATTTGTGCCGTTTTCTTTAATGTATCAAGTGCAGTCAGCGACTGCGTTAGAAGGCTTTCTAAGTGGGTTCGCTCTGCCGAACTTTCCGACAATTCAAAATCTTCTTCCTTTTCGACCTGCGAAATTTCCAAAAGCCCACTCTTTTGCAAGTCTGCCATCAAGCGCTTTCGCTTTGATTTATCGGCAACAATGCAGACGCTTTTCATTTTTAATTTTGCCAAAGACAAATCACCTCCTCGTAATTGTCTTTTTATTTTATTCGATTATCATTTTTATAACTTCGTTTGCGGCAACATCAATTCTGCTTTCAAACTGAGCAAGTTCAACCGCAACTTTTTTGCGATTTTCTTCTGACGCACGAGTTTTAATCTTATAAGACTCGTTTTCGGCAGTCGAGATTATTCGCTTACTTTCATCGCTCGCCTTGTCACGCATTTGACGTTGATGAGTTTTTGCATCTTCTCTCGCACGTTTGATTATTTCCTGCGCCGCCGACTGGGCAATCGCTATTTTATTTTCAGCGTCTTTTTCGGCAACTCGGATTGCTTCAACAACTTCTTTTGCCATAAATCACCCTTCCTTTCGACATTTTCATATAATATTATTATACCTAATTTACTAAAAAATGTCAATAAATTTTACAGTCAAAAATTCTATTTTTAAACCGATTTTTCGAGCTCTTCCGCCTCTTCCATCAACATCAAGAGATTTTCTTCCCTCTTGTCGATTTCTTTTTGCAACTCCGAGAGTTTCACATAATCTGCCGACAGTTCGGGCGAGTTCAACTGTTCATTTATTTTTTCGAGTTCGCTCTCTTCGGCAGTTATCAGTTCACGCACTCGATTGAGTCTTGTGCGATTTTTTTGTTGTTGCTTTTTTTGAAGGTAAATTTGCTTACCCTTGCCTTCCGACTTCTCTGTTTTTTCTCGCTCGTTGTCGGTTATTTTCGGCATATAACGCAAATTTGTCAGTTCAATCGGGTGTGCTTCTTCGTACTGCTCGTAGCCGTAATCATAACGATTTATGCCGTTTGGCGTCAGTTCGATTATGCTATTCGCAACTTCTCGGAGTAACCATCTATCGTGCGTTACAAGTATCAACGTACCCGTATAACCTTTGAGCATATCGCAGAGAGCCTCTTTGCCGACTATGTCCATGTGGTTGGTCGGCTCGTCAAGAAGAAGCAAATTCGGTCGGCTCTGCATCAGTTTTGCAAGTGCAAGTCGCACTCGTTCGCCACCCGACAAGTCTGCTGTGCTTTTGAATACATCTTCGCCCGTGAACAGGAAAGAGCCGAGCACCGTTCTTGCTCTCGTTTGGGTGAGATCGGGATAATCGTCCCAAAAATCGTCAAGCACAGATTTGCCCGTAAACTCGTGTGCTTTGTGTTGGTCGAAGTAGCCTTTATCAACACGAAGTCCGTATTCAAAGCGTCCAAAAAGCGGTTTCAGACTGCCGTTTAAGGTTTTTAAAAGCGTGGATTTTCCCGTTCCGTTTGCTCCGACAATAGCAACTTTTTCGCCTTTTTTTAATTCAAAGCTCAATTTGCCAAGTGGTTTTTCGGAGGTATAGCCGTACTCCAAATCGGTCACGGTCAACACATCGTTGACACTCTCATAAAGCGGTTCTAACTTGTCGAAAAACCGCTTTGTATCTGCCTTTTCGGGATCGTCAATCAATTCCATATGTTCGAGCTGTTTCAGTTTTGACTGCGCCATTGACGCTTTTGTCGCTTTATATCGAAAGCGTTCGACAACTGCACCAATTCGCTCGATTTCCTTTTGTTGTGATTCGTAATCTCGCTTTTGCTGTTCGTAGTCGAGTTTCTTTTGACGCTCGTAGTCGGAATAGTTGCCAACATATCGTTTGCATTTACCTCGTTCGATTTCGTATACCTCATCAGCGACACTATCGAGAAACGTTCGGTCGTGCGATACGCAGACTACTGCTCTCGGGTAGGTGCGAATATACTGTTCGAGCCAACGGATTGTTTCGATGTCAAGGTGGTTTGTCGGCTCATCGAGAAGCAGTACATCGGGTTTGGACAAAAGCAGTTTGATGAATGAAATTTTTGTCTGTTGACCGCCCGAAAACTCACTGAGTTTCTTTTGTGCGTCACTCTCTGAGAAACCGAAACGACGGACTACTGTATTATATGTTTTATCCAAAAGATAGCCGTCCATATAATTAAATCGCTGTTCGAGTTGGGTATATCGCTCGATTAGTTTTTCATCTGCATTTTGCTCGATTTTCGGCAAAATTTCGTCCATCTGCCGTTTTATATCCAAGACAGGTGCGAAAACTTTGCGAATTTCGTCACGCAAGGTGCAGTTTAGGTCATCGAATGTCATCTGCTGCAAGTAACCTATTGTGCAGCCTTTTGAACGAGAAATTGATGAGCGTTCACCATTTGCAGACGGTGCGAGTTGCAGTTGACCTGTTATGACTTTAAGCAATGTCGATTTTCCGCAACCGTTTCTGCCGACAACTGCTATTTTTTCGGTGTTTCTTATCTCGAAATTTATATTTTTAAGCACGTCATTTGCTCCGTAAGCGACTGTGCCGTTCACTATCTGAAAAAGCATATTTTTCCTCTTTTTGATGATTTGGTATCATTATACCACATTTTCAACTAAAATAAAAGCAAAAACGCCCAAAATTGGGCGCTTTTAGTTAGTTTACTCTGCTTAAAAATGCTTTTGTTCTCTCGCTTTTCGGATTTTCGATGACTTCTTCGGGTGTGCCGAATTCTTCAATCACACCGTCTGCCATAAACAAAATTTTATCTGCCACATCATGGGCAAAATCAATTTCGTGAGTTACGACAATCATTGTAGAGTTGCCGTCTTTAAGCGAACGAATTACTTTAAGTACTTCGCCTGTGAGTTCAGGGTCCAATGCACTTGTTGGCTCGTCAAAGCAAAGCACATCGGGTTGAAGTGCGAGTGCTCTTGCGATTGCGACACGTTGTTGCTGACCACCAGAAAGTTGGCAAGGATAAAAGTCAATTTTCTCCGAAAGTCCGACCGACTCAATGAGTTTAACCGCATTCGCTTTGATTTCTTCGGGTGTTCCCTTTTTGAGCAAAGTCGGTGCGAGAGTTACATTTTGCAAGACTGTGTACTGTGGGAACAGATTGAACTGTTGGAACACAAGTCCAAAATGAAGACGCTTTTGACGGAGTTCGCTTTCGCTGAATTTTTGCTTTTGCTCTGCGTCAAAAATCACATCTCCGTTTACAGTTATCGTGCCGTTATCGGCAAATTCGAGCGAATTCAAGCAACGCAAAAGTGTTGTTTTACCGCTACCCGAAGAGCCGATTATTGCAAGTACTTCTCCCTTTTCAAGCGAGAAATCAATTCCTTTTAGAACCTGTGTTTTGCCGAAACTTTTTTTCAGCGATTTAACTTCTAATACTGCCATAATCCACCCTCCTTATGCCTTGAAATAACTGAGTTTCTTTTCGAGTGCATTGAAAAGAAGCGTGAGAATTCCGTTGAACACAAGATAGTATATCGCTGTGAAGAACAACGGCCAAATTTGTCCCGATATACCTTGTGAGCCTTTCATAAATGCCTGACCTGCCCAGATTACTTCCTGCAATGCAATAATTCTTGCGAGTGAGGTATCTTTAACAAGTGTGATGATTTCGTTTGACATCGGTGGTACAATTCTTTTTACCATCTGCAAAAGCGTTACTTTGAAGAAAATCTGCGATTTGGAAAGACCCAAAACCTGACCTGCCTCTTGCTGACCGTGTGGCACGCCTTGGATACCACCACGATAGATTTCCGAGAAGTAGCAAGAATAGTTGATTATGAATGCAACTGCTGCCGCAAAAAAACGACCACTTTCGCCGTTGCCCCATATATTTGTGCCCAACACAAGACCAGGGAAGAAATAGATGATGAGCAACTGAATCATAAGTGGCGAACCACGAACAATCCACACTATTATCTTGATAAGTCCGCTAAGTGGTTTGAATTTTGACATTGAGCCGAACGAGATGATAAGTCCGAGTGGCAATGCACCGAGAATTGTTACAAAAAACAGCTTCAAGGTTTGAATAAATCCGACATTAAGTGCTTCGAAAACCACCGGAAACTGTTGTATAATCGTATCAAATGAAAACATTTATAATTTCATCCTTATTTTTCTTTTTATTTTAAAATGCCGAAAACAGAGAACACAAAAAGTGTTCTCTGTTTTGTGAAAAATCTTACTATTTTATAGCTTATTTAATAAGAGTTGCCTGAACTTTATATGTTTTAGCAATCTTTTCTGTTGTGCCGTCTTCGTTAGCCTTTTTAAGGAAGTCATTGAAGTTTGCAACGAGGTCAGAACCCTTGCGGAAGCCTACACCGTACTCTTCACTATTGAGCTGAGCTGTATATTGAAGGTCTGCGTAGCCTGTGCCTTCGCCAACCATTGCAGCAGCCATAAGTGAGTCAATGATAGCGGCGTCTGATGTGCCTGCTTTAACCTCAGTCAAAGCGTCTGACTGTGCCTGTACAGGTGTGAAATTAAATTTGTTAGCCTGAGCTTGTTCTTCACCTGCTGAACCTTTTTCAACTGCGAATTTCAAGTTTTTACAAGCCTCAATGGTCTTATACTTATCAGCAACATCTGCCTTAACAACAACGACCTGAGCATTGTTGCAGTATGCGTTTGAGCAATCCATAGCACTCTTAACTTCGTCTGTGAGTGTCATACCGTTCCATACGCAGTCGATGTTTTTGTTGTTGAGTTCGAGAACTTTGTTGTCCCAGTCAATCTCAACAAATTCGCAAGTAACACCAAGTGATTTAGCGTATTCTTTTGCCATATCAGCGTCAAAGCCAATCCAC
>CADBMQ010000025.1 GCA_902795765.1 Oscillospiraceae bacterium
CAGACCAGCAAAAAGAAATGAAAATGCCGACAGGAGTTCGTCTTTTACTTAGCCGTTGTTGCATTGCGGTGCTGAAAAACGAGGGATTTACTGACTCGGCGGAAGTGAATATCACGTTCACTGATGACGAGAACATTCACAAACTTAACAGAGATTTCAGAAATATCGATCGCCCGACAGATGTGCTTTCATTTCCGCTCGGAGAAAATGGAATTTATGACACAAACCCTGAAACGGGTGCAAAAATGCTTGGGGATATTGTTATTTCGGTTGAAACTGCTGACGCTCAAGCAAAAGAATACAACCATCCGTTCCAATACGAAATGGCTTTTCTTACAATTCATTCGATGCTTCATCTTTTGGGATATGACCACGTCAACGGTGGTATCGAACAGATGAAAATGCAGGAAAAAGAAGAGTTTGTTATGCAACAACTCGGCTATCAGTATAACACTCCGACGGTGACCGAATGATGAAACAAACAAGCGCTTTTATTGCTATTCTCGGAAAACCTAATGTTGGAAAATCGTCGATTTTAAATCAGTTGCTCGGCACAAAAATTGCAATCGTTTCGTCGAAGCCACAGACAACTCGCACCAAAATTACAGGTGTTTTGACTGAAAATGAAACTCAACTTGTTTTTATCGACACTCCCGGTTTGCACAAACCTCGCACAGTTTTAGGCGAAAATATGGTCAAAGCCGTTCGTGAGGGTATGACGGACGTTGATTTGTGTGCGCTCGTTGTTGAGCCAGACGAAAAAGTTGCTCCTGCCGAACTCGAATTCATCGAAAGATTTAAAAAACAGAAGATGAATGCCGTTCTTGTTATCAACAAGACAGATACTGTTAAAGAAAAATCCGATTTGCTCGCTGTTATGGACAAGTATTCGCAGTTGTTCGATTTTGATGCTGTATTCCCTGTTTGTGCGAAGACGGGCGACGGTATGGACGAACTTAAAAAGTGCTTTTTCTCGTATGCTGTGGAGTCGCCTCACTTCTTCGACGATGAGGCTTTGACAGACCAACCCGAACGAGTTATTGCGTCTGAACTTATTCGTGAAAAGTTGCTTTATAATCTCGACAAAGAAATCCCACACGGCTTGGCAGTTGATATCGAAATGTTCAACGAACGTGAAAATATCATTGATTTGTCGGCAGTTATTTACTGTGAGCGTGAGAGCCATAAGGGTATTATCATCGGCAAACAAGGTGCTATGCTCAAAAAAGTAGGCTCGACTGCACGATATGAACTCGAAAAGTTTTTCGGTTGCAAGATAAACTTGAAACTTTGGGTTAAAGTTAAAGAGGGTTGGAGGAATCGTGCAGGTTCAATCCATAATTTCGGGCTTGATCTGTAAAATTTTCCACTTGTTTTTTTAGAAATTCTGCATAACCTATTTATGAGGTGTCTTAAAATGCAGAATTTGAATTATTGGGAAAAGTTTGAAAAGTCGGGCAGTATTGCCGACTATCTTAACTACAAAAATCTTTCGGAGGACTTTGACAATGGAAACTCGGTCTGTGACGGGGCTTGTGATACGGGAAAAGAGAGTGTCGGAAGCAGACAGACTCGTGTGGATATTGACGGATGAAGTTGGAGTTATCAAGGCTTTCGTGCCGAATGCTTTGAAAATTAACTCCAAATTTTTGAGTGCTACTCAACTTTTGTCCTACTCGAAATTATATATTAAACCAACCAAAGACGAAACTTTTAGAATTTCAGATGCAAAGCCGATTAACGTGTTTTTTGGTCTGCGAAAGGACGTTCGTGCGTTGGCTTTGTGCGGTTATATGTGCGAACTTATTGCGACTCTTGCACCGAAAGGCGAAGAGGCTCACGAGTTTTTGGGAGTCGCTTTAAATTCGGCACATTTGCTATCTGAAAACATCGCAGATTTTCGCTTGATTAAGGCAGTTTTTGAACTGAAATTCTGTTGCCTTGCAGGTTATATGCCTGATATTTCGGGCTGTGTGATTTGCGGTGAAACCGAGTCCGACTCGTTTACTTTTAACTGTAATGACGGCATTATATACTGCGGTGAGTGTGACGGTGGCGGTCGCAAAATCTCGAAAAGTGTATTGATGGCGATGCGTCACATTGTCGAAAGCGATAGGAAACGTGCGTTCGCTTTTTCGCTTGGTGATCAGTCGCTTGACAGTCTTTGTGCGGTTTGTGAGGAATTCGTTATCTCGCAAACAGAAAGACACTATAAAACTTTGGACTTTTACAAGGAGTTGTAATTTTACATAGATGGATAAAAACCA
>CADBMQ010000026.1 GCA_902795765.1 Oscillospiraceae bacterium
ACAAATTTGCTCTCCGACTGAATTGACAACGAACGAATTACATTTACAACCTGCTCTTCCTGTCGAGGGTACATAACTGTATTTCCGTTTGGTTTGATAATTCCGCCTTTTTCGAATGCAATTTTGCCGAGATTGTCGCCCAATCTGTCGGTATGGTCAAGACCAATCTGCATTATCACGCTACAAAGCGGAGTCGGGATTACATTTGTCGGGTCGGTTCGTCCACCAAGTCCGACTTCAAACACAACCACATCGCACTTCTTTTTATAAAACCACAAAAGTCCGATTAGGGTTACTAATCCAAACTCGGGTGGTTTACAGTCTGGCATTCGGTCGAGCACAGATTTGATTTCTTCTGTTATTTCACAAAGTTCGCTCTCGCTTATCATTTCGCCGTTTATCTGAAAGCGTTCACGAAAGTCGATTACATACGGTGACGTGAAAAGTCCAGTTTTCATACCCGATTCTTCGCAAACTGACGATATATATGCACAAGCAGAGCCTTTGCCGTTTGTACCTGCAACATGGATAAATTTTAGTTTTTCCTGCGGATTGCCGAGTTCACAAAGAACGGCACGCATTACATCCAAAACAGGTGATGTGATAAATCGGGGCATAGAACTTATATATGCCTGAGTCTCTTTTAAGTTCAATCCATTTCCTCAATTCTGCAAAAATCTGTCTGGACTATTGCCCCGACAGACCTTTTTACTTAGCCTAATTTTGCAAGTTCTTCTTCCAAAAGTGCAATCTTTTCGGTTAGAACTTTTTGTTTTTCACGCTGTTCTGCGATTACATTTTCGGGTGCTTTTGCCAAGAAACCTTCATTCGAAAGTTTTCTGTTAATCTGATCGAGCACCTTTTGATCTGCGTCTTTTTGCTTATTAAGACGCTTTCTTTCTGCCTCAAAATCAACAAGTTCGCCAAGCGGAATGTAAATTTTCGCATCTTCTGTTACGATATTTACAGTATTTTCTGCGGTACATTCATCGCATACGCAAACTTCACTACCTGATGCGAGTTTTGCGATAACTGCTGAACTCTCTTTGAATGTATCTGCACAACCACTTACGATATAAATTGCGGCTTTTCTGCTCGGTGCAACATTCATTTCGCCTCTTCTTGCACGAATTGCACGAACGGCAGTTACAACCTTTTCAAAGTCTTTTGCTGCGTCTGCGAAGCAAAGTGATTCGTCGAATTTCGGGAACTGCGAAACCATTATGCTTTCGCCTTCGTGAGGCAATGTCTGCCAGATTTCTTCGGTGATGAACGGCATAAACGGATGCAAAAGTTTGAGTGTATTGCTCATAACATAGATAAGCACTGCTTTTACGCCCGAATTATCGTCCGAGTTAAGACGGATTTTTGCGATTTCGATATACCAGTCGCAGAAAATGTCCCAAATGAAGTCGTACAACTTTTGAACTGCAAGACCGAGTTCAAATTTTTCGAGATTGTCGGTAACTTCTGCAACAAGTGTGTTATATCTGTTGAGCAACCACTTATCTTCCGGGGCAAGTGTTGTCGGAAGGTGCGGTGCAGGTTCGTTTTCATCGAGATTCATCAAAATAAATCTTGATGCGTTCCAAATCTTATTTGCAAAGTTTCTAGACGCTTCAACACGCTCGGGGATATAACGCATATCGTTTCCGGGGCTGTTTCCTGTTGCGAGTGAGAAACGAAGTGCGTCTGCACCGTACTCCTTGATTACTTCAAGCGGATCTACGCCGTTGCCGAGAGACTTTGACATCTTTCTGCCTTGTGAGTCACGAACAAGACCGTGGATAAGTACTGTATCGAACGGAACTTGACCTGTCTGCTCGATACCGCTGAACATCATACGCATTACCCAGAACGGAATAATATCGTAGCCTGTTACTAGTGTATTTGTCGGGTAGAAATATTTGAAGTCATCTGTTTCCTCGGGCCAACCGAGTGTTGAGAACGGCCAAAGTGCCGATGAGAACCATGTATCGAGAGTGTCTTCGTCTTGGTGCAAGTGAGTGCCACCACATTTGCAACACTTATCGGGTGTTGTGCGAGCAACCGTTATTTCGCCACAGTCTTCACAATACCAAGCAGGAATACGATGTCCCCACCACAACTGACGAGAAATACACCAGTCACGAATGTTTTCGAGCCAATGGAAATAAATCTTTTCGAAACGTTCGGGAACAAACTTTGTTTCGCCATTCTTAACTGCGTCAATGGCAGGCTTTGCGAGTGGTTCCATCTTAACAAACCACTGTTTGGAAACTCTCGGCTCAACTGTACTGCCACAACGATAGCAAGTGCCGACATTATGGTTATAATCCTCGATTTCGAGCATATATCCGCCCTCTTCGAGGTCTTTTACGATTGCTTTACGAGCCTCATATCTATCCATACCCGCATATTTTTC
>CADBMQ010000027.1 GCA_902795765.1 Oscillospiraceae bacterium
CAAAATATTATTAATCTTTGAAAAGCACATAATTAAAACCACTCTTTTTATAAAGAGTGGTTTTCTTTTTGCAATTATTGTTTAAATCTCATTTAATCGGTCAATCCTTTTATTGAAAGGATTGATTTTGATGGTTAAAGGTGTTAATAAAAACATAATTGAAGTTCACGATACAAAAAGTGCCTATTTCGACCGTGCTATACTTTTTGTCAAGCCCGAATACGCTCTCTTTGACGGAGAGCGATTGTTTCGAGAGGCTCGAAAGTATGTGAATAATGCGGATATGAATAGGAAATTCGGCTCATCAAATCGCCGTAAGTTTGACAAGCACAAAGGCAAAATCAAAACTGCTGTTTGTTCTTGTGCTGCGGTGGTGGGTACGGCAGTCGTTTGCTATTTCGTGTTCTAACAAAAAAGCAAGTCTTTTGTGAAAGACTTGCTTTTTATTTTACTTTTTAAATGAATCTTTAAGTGCGACAACTCGGTTGATGATGATATTTTCATCAGTCGATTTTGTATCCTTACAGAAATAACCCTGACGCATAAACTGGAATGTCTTGCCAACGGGAGCATTTGCAACCTCGTCTCCGATTTTACATCCTTTAAGAACTACCATTGAGTCGGGATTTAAGTTTTCGGTAAAGTCTGTAACACCAGTTTCGTCTGACGGATTTTCAACATTGAAAAGGCGGTCATAAAGACGAACCTCGGCGTCAACGCAATGCTCTGCCGAAATCCAATGGAGTGTACCCTTAACCTTGCGTTTATCGGGTGTTTCGCCACCAAATGATTCGGGATCGTAAGTTACGTGAATTGTTGTTATCTCGCCGTTTTCATCCTTCTCAACTGACGCAAAGCGAACATAGTATGCGCCTTTAAGTCGAACTTCCTTTTCGGGAGTAAGACGGAAAAATCCTTTTGGCGGATTTTCGGAAAAGTCGGTACGCTCGATATAAATTTCCTTTGTGAACTTAACGGTTGTATTGCCGAGTTCAGGCATATTCGGGTTAATCGGAACTTCAATTTCGTCAACCTTGTCATCGGGATAGTTATCAACAACCACACGAACAGGATTGAGCACAGCCATTGTGCGGTCGGCATTTTGGTTTAAGTTGTCACGCACGCAAGACTCCAAAAGCGAATAGTCGATAACCGAATTTGCTTTTGACACACCGATTTTATCAACAAAATCACGGAGTGCGACTGCTGGATAACCACGGCGACGCATACCGCTCAAAGTTGCCATACGAGGATCGTCCCAACCGTCAACAAGTCCGTCTTTAACAAGTCGCAAACAACGGCGCTTACTTGTGATTGTGTATGAAAGGTTCATTCTCGCAAACTCAATTTGGCGAGGTGCTTCCTCCCAGTTGAGTTCACGAAGTGGCCAATCGTAGAGCGGACGATGGTCCTCAAATTCGAGAGTGCAGAGCGAATGAGTTACCTTTTCGGCTGCATCGGAAATCGGATGAGCGAAGTCATACATAGGATAAACACACCATTTATCGCCTGTTCTATGGTGCGGAACACCTTTGAGAATACGATAGATAATCGGATCACGCATATTCATATTCGGTGATGCCATATCAATCTTCGCACGCAAAACCTTTTCGCCTGTGTCGAACTCGCCTTCGGTCATACGACGGAACAAATCGAGATTTTCTTCAATTGAACGGTCACGATACGGACTGTTTTTACCCGCCTCTTTAAGTGTTCCACGATATTCACGAATTTGGTCGGCATTAAGGTCATCGACATAAGCCTTGCCCTGCTCGATGAGTTTTACTGCACAGTCATAGATTACATCAAAATAGTCGGATGCATAATAGATATTGTCAATCTTAAATCCGAGCCATTTAATGTCCTCGATAATTGCGTCAACATACTCTGTGTCTTCTTTGGTCGGGTTGGTATCGTCAAGACGCAAATTGCAGACGCCACCGTACTTTTCGGCAGTGCCGAAGTCAACGCAGATTGCCTTTGCGTGACCAACATGCAGATAGCCGTTCGGCTCGGGAGGGAAACGAGTTTGAACTCGATTATAAACACCCTCTGCGAGGTCTTTATTGATAAATTCTTCGATAAAATTGGTTGGTGTTACTTCTTTCATACTAACTATTCGTCCTTTCAAAGTGACTCAATCGCACTTTCAATTCTCGCTGCAACACGCTCTTTGCCGAGCAACTGCATTATTGCACACAAATCGGGTGTGTTTGTTCTGCCTGTCACAGCAACACGGATTATCGTGCTGACATCGCCAACATGACCTTTGAAGTCATCGGGAGATGCTTTGTATGCTTTAACATCGGGAGAGAAGCCGAGCGGTTCGCAAATCGACTTAACTTTTGCAAACCAAGCGTCTTTATCGTCCTTGTCGTCATAAACTCCCTTATACATATCAAGCACAGCTTTAATATCTGCATTGTCGATATGCGAAGGATAGTCTTTACTCATTGTATAAGTTTCATCAAAGAAATACGAAGTATAATCTTTAACTTCGCTCCATTTTGCCAAGTCTTTACGAGGCTTTTTATTACCTCTGTCAATAGCAAATATACCGAGAGTATATTGTTCGTCTTTGCTCAACAGCTCGTACAATTTGCTGTCGAACTCTTTTGCCCACTCTGTGACATACTTCGCAACCTTTTCTGCCGAAAATTTGCATATTATATTTTTAGAAACGTCACAAAGCTTTGCGTAGTCGAAAAGTGAACCTGCGGGGTTCATCTTCTTAACCGAGAATTTAAACTCCTGTGGCGAAGCATCGGGATTGGCTCTGCGCCAGTCCTCGTAGTTCGAGTTGAGTATGGTCATAAGATACTCATACACCGACTCAACAGGGAATCCCTCTGCCTTATAATACGAAAGTCCGAGTTCGGGGTCTTTTCTCTTTGACAACTTGCGTTTCGAGTTGCCGTCCATTTTCATAAGCGGTCCGATATGCAGATACTTCGGCACACGGAAACCAAGCGCACAAAACAGCTGAATGTGGAACGGGAGAGTCGAGAGCCACTCATCGCCACGAACAACGTGAGTTGTACGCATAAGATGGTCATCAACTGCGTGAGCGAAGTGATAGGTCGGAATTCCGTCTGATTTAAGCAAAACGTGGTCAATATCGTTTTCGGTCAATTCAAGATTTCCCTTGATAAGGTCGGTAAACTTTATCTTATTCTCAATCGAGCCTGTCGAGCGAAAACGCAAAACCCACGGCTTGCCTTCTGCTATTGCATTTTCAATATCTTCAATCGGTCGGTCACGCCAGGTTGCAAACTTGCCGTAGTAGCCGAAATTAACCTTTTCTTTTTCCTGCTGTTCGTGATGAGCATTCAGCTCCTCTTCGGTGCAGAAGCACGGATATGCCATACCCTCACGCACGAGCTTTTTCGCATAAACATGGTAGATGTCCTTACGCTGACGCTGATGATACGGTCCGTAAATTCCCACTTCGCCGTTTTCGGTGACACCTTCGTCAAACTTAATTCCGTAGTGACCTACACCGTCAATAAGTGCCTCAACTGCGCCTTCAACTTCACGCTTTGCGTCAGTATCCTCGACACGCAA
>CADBMQ010000028.1 GCA_902795765.1 Oscillospiraceae bacterium
ATTATTCTTGATACTGCGTGTTTTTCCATAAACTCGGACATATCAAGTCTTATTAGGGTTTCGGGAGTATCGAAAAGTTCGTTTGCAAGTACCTTAACAAGTTCGGTTTTGCCGACACCTGTCGGACCTACAAAGATGAATGACGCAGGTCTGCGCTTTTTGTTGATTTGTACTCTCGAACGCTTAACGGCTGCTGCGATCGCTTTGATCGCTTCATCTTGACCGATTATCTTTTTATGAAGTTCGTTTTCAAGTGTTGAAAGCTTTCTCAAATCGCTTTCTTGAATTTTTGCGGCAGGTATGCCCGTCCAAAGTTCGATAACGTGTGCTAAATCGTCAAACTTAACTTCGGTGCTGAGTTCATCAGGCGAAATTTGAGAAATTTGGGCTTCGAGTTGTGCAATTTGAGTTTTGAGAGTTGCAACCTTTTCAAAATCAACCTCTTCCTCGGTTTCTTCGATATTAAGTTTTGCTTGTAAATCACCGAGTTTATACTGTGCTATCATATAGTCGTTTGCAGTTTTATTACGCAAGCTTGCACACGCACAAGACTCATCGACAAGGTCGATTGCCTTATCGGGCATAAAACGATCTGTGATATATCTTTCCGAGAGAGTTACGGCATAGTGGAGCATAAGGTCACTCATTGTTACATTGTGATGTTGCTCGTAGTAGCCTTTTATTCCCTTTATCATTTGGTAGGTTTCGTCTATTGACGGCTCTTCTACCGTTACAGGTTGAAATCGTCTTTCAAGTGCAGCATCTTTTTCGATATGTTTACGATACTCATTAAATGTTGTTGCACCGATTACCTGAATTTCGCCTCTTGAAAGCGCAGGTTTCAAGATGTTTGCGGCATTCATTGTGCCTTCTGAGTCGCCTGTGCCGACAAGGTTATGCACCTCATCAATAAACAGAATGATATTTCCCGCTTGTTTCATCTCTTCAACAAGGCCTTTAACTCTCGCTTCAAACTGACCTCTAAACTGTGTGCCTGCTACAAGTGCAGTAAGGTCGAGCATATAGATTTCCTTATTGATGAGTTTGGCAGGAACATTTTCGGACGCAATTCTTTGAGCCAAGCCCTCTGCGATTGCAGTTTTGCCGACACCGGGTTCACCGATAAGACAAGGGTTATTCTTCTGACGGCGAGAGAGGATTTGAATTACACGATACATTTCGCTTTCTCTGCCGATGATATTATCAAGTTTGCCTTCACGAGCACGTTCTGTAAGATTAGTGCAATAGCCATCGAGAAACTTGAATTTGCGTTTCTTCTTTTCCTTTTTTTTCTTGCTCTTCGGCTTTTCATCGTCTTCAACTGCTTCTGCAACAACTTCGTTATCGTCGTTTTTCGGTTGAATTCCGCCCATTAAGTTATCGAGCATATTCATCGGTGAAGTGCCTTCGGGAAACACTCCTTGAAGCGAATCTTGGATTGCTTCCTGATCGAGTTCGCCTGTTTCGGGATCTATAAATTCCTGCATCATTTGGTTGATGCCTGCATTCATATTCTCGATATCCTCTTCGCTGATATTCATATTTTTAAGAATATCGTTGACCGGACCGATATTAAGCTCTTTCGCACACCGTATGCAATAGCCTTCGCTTTTGTTTTCGCCATTTTCCATACGGGTTACATACACTACCGCAGGACGCTTATGACATCTGCAACATAAATTCATTTGGGTTTATCCTTTCTTATTCTTTTGTTTGCTCTTTATCAAGATCGTACTCGCCTCTTCTTATTTTTAAATAAAGTTTGGCATAGTTTATGAACGAGAATATTGTACAAATTACAACAAGCACTGCAAGTACCCACAAAAACCAATATGCGGGGAATATTTTTTGCGTTACATCATGCACTATTACACCTATCATAAAAGAGTAGATTGCTACTGTGGAAGTTTTGCCCCACCACTTTGCCTCGGCAGGACGTGCGCCCGATTCAAACAGATATACTGCTCCGAGGAACATAAAGAACTCTTTTATTACTAGCAATGCCATTATTGGTATGAACTCCAAATGGACAATCGAGATTGCAATTACAACTACCGCCTGTGTTAGTTTATCTGCAATCGGGTCGATTATTTTGCCGAATGTTGATATCATATTGAATGTTCTTGCAATTATTCCATCAATAACATCGGTTAGTGCCGAAATTGCAAGTATTACTACCGATATTACATATTTTTCTTTGAAATAGAAAACCAAAAATATCGGCACCAAAACAATTCGTATAAACGACAACACATTTGGCGGCGTTATTATTTTATTTTTTGACTTGGTATTTGAGTCCATTTATTTATGCCCCTTCTAAACTCTTTTTACAAATTAAATTCTGATAAAATTAAATAAAATCTTAAATAATTTCGTTTCTGCTATCAACGATTCGTTGAACATCATAAAACTGCCGTGCATACATTGCATTCCGAGCTTTATTACGAATAGCAGAACTCCGACAATTACGATGCCTTTGGCAAAGCCGATTGTTCCGCCAAGCAAGGCATTGATACTGCCGAGTATTGAGAACGAAAACATTCGATTTAATGTTTTCGCTATAAATCGCACTAAAAACATCAACGCTGTGAACATTATAATCGACAAAATCGCCTTTAAGATATTCACAAATATCGGGCGAACGACTTTTTGAGATACATTTGATGACGCTTTCGCTGACGATGTTTCAACCTGCGTTGTTATATCGTTCTTTATTTTGTCGCTTGAACCTAATAAATCTGCTGATTTTGTGACGAACGATGGAAGCCCGTCCCATATCTCGTTGACCTTCACATTCATATTCAGCGACACATCTGAAACTGTGCTTTGCACCTTTTCGGTTACCCTTTCATTTAGGGTATAATCGTATATCGTTTCTGCGATAACTCCGGTAAATGCGAGTGTTAGCAATGCCGCTAAAATATAGCCGACCATTTCGATTACGGTTCTAACAAAGCCGTGAACGGCACTTCGCCATATTATTATTAGGAAAATAAGCACTATTACAAGGTCTATTGCGAGTGCCATATTACACCTCCGACAAATAGAATACTGCTATTTGATTAGGTCGAGTTTATCGTAACTGATTACCGCTATATCGCCTTTGTTGATTGCAAACTTTGACGAATCTGACGGTAAATCGTAACTATCCGACAATGTTCCATTATAATCATACGCATAAAGTTTATCGGATAGAACATAAACTTTGCTTGAACTGAAATCAAATGCACTTCCGACTTTATCGCACGTTACATTTGCCTTCTCACTAAGTGATGAATTCAGCACATAAACTGTATATGACTGCGAATTGCTACCTGCCGACAGCACAAGCAAAAGCTTTCCCGAACGATGTTTGAACGCACTTAAAACACGAGAGCCATAATCGAGTTCATTCGATACTTCGCCACTTGAACTAAGAGTTCTACAACAGGTATCGGACACGATGATTGTTGTGCCTCCGTCCTGAACAAGTTTATAGGCTATGCCCTTGACCTCAGTTTTATACAACGGCTCTTCCGAATTAAATCGATACGCCTGAACTATTGTACTAAACTCGCCGTCTTTGGTTGTTACACCTGCGACTACAAGACTGCCCGATTCCCCATTTACCGAAATATCAACAAGACTTTCGGCACTTGTGAAACGATAAATCTGCTTAAAATCGCTATTGAAAACGGAAACTTTATTATCGTCCGTTAAAATCGCAAACGTTCCGTCGTCTGCTATTGATGCAGTTACGATGCCTGTTGTAGTGGTTGCGTTATGAAGTTCACCGAGTGCATTGAATATACGATAGCCTGTACCCTTGCGGTCAAATGCTATGAAACGATTATCTGAACACTTTACCACGCAATTTGTGAAACTGTTTGCAAAACTGTTTATTATGCTTCCGTGGCTGTTTACGTCAACTATCGCACTTTCAGTTGTCACAATATAGCACTCATTACAAACGTCTACATTCATTACAGCTCCATACTGTGACAGGTCGCACGGAAATTCGCCCGACTTCATTTCAGCGCTTTTTATTCCGAACCACTCGCTCGGTGACACGGGAAGTAC
>CADBMQ010000029.1 GCA_902795765.1 Oscillospiraceae bacterium
GATTGTACTCTTAATTTGTTCACCTTGGCAATCGCACATATAACGTTTGATATACCTTATGTTGTGCTATCAGTTGCACCGAAACTTCGCCAGATGAATAGTCATACCTACGAAGCAGCGCTTGACTTGGGTTGTACTCCAATGTCAGCACTCTTTAAAGTAATTTTGCCAGAAATAATGCCGGGAATTATTACAGGTGCAATTATGGCATTCACAATGTCGCTTGATGACTTTGTAATCAGTTATTTCACATCAGGCGCAGAGTCGCAGACCTTACCGCTTGTAATTTACTCGATGACAAAGCGTAAAATCAGTCCAAAAATCAACGCAATGTCGGCGATTTTGTTTGTAACAGTATTGATTTTGCTTATCATCGTAAATGTTCGTCAACGTACAGATGATGGCAGTGCGAAGAAGAAAAAGCGTGGTGCAGTAAGTGAATTCTTCCATAGTCCGAAAAAAGTTATCGGCTCGATTGTTGCACTTGTCATACTCATCAGCGTTCCCGTTGCTATTTCGTCAAGCGTGACTGATAAAACAGTAACTATAAATGTATATAACTGGGGCGAAAACATCTCAGATGGTACAGACGACACAATGGATGTTGTCGAACAGTTTGAGCAGGAAACAGGAATTAAAGTCAACTATTCGACCTATCAAACAAATGAGGATTTGTATCAAAAACTCAAAACAGGCGGTGTTAGTTTTGATGTAATTATTCCGTCTGACTATATGATAGGCAGAATGATTAAAGAAGATATGCTCGAAAAATTGAATTTCGACAATATCCCGAACTATTCATTTGTTGACGAAAAATATAAAACAGGCGAGAGCATTTCTTACGATCCGCAACACGAATACAGCGTTCCATATACTGCCGGCAGAGTTGGCTTGATTTACAATGCCGATAAGATTACCGAAGAAGTTGATTCTTGGCAGATTTTGTGGGACGAAAAATATAAGAACAACATTCTTATGTTCGATAACCCTCGTGACGCATTCGGCATTTCACAGATAATGTTGTCGCAGTCGCTTAATTCGGAGAGTGAAACCGAACTCGAACAGGCCGCAGAGTTGCTTCGTAAACAAAAGGCAGTAGCTCCTGTTTACGCAATGGACCAAATAATGGAGAAAATGCCGAGTGGAGATGCTTATGTAGCACCTTATTACATCGGTGACTGCTTGACAATGTATGCGGAAGCACTTGAAAATGATGTCAATCTTAAATGCGTTATCCCGAAAGAGGGAACTAACGTCTTTGTTGATGCAATGTGCGTACCGAAAGGAACAAAGCACAAGGCAGAGGCAGAGCAGTTTATAAACTTTATGCTCCGTACCGATGTAGCACTTGCTAATATCGAGTATATTGCATATACTTCACCGCAGAAAGAAGTGGCAGATTTGCACAAAAAAGAACTCATCGAGGAATACGGCGAAGAAATTGCCGACCTTATTTATCCCGATGATTTGGGCAAAGTAGAAATGTTTAAAACACTTTCCGATAAAGCAAATCAAAAAATGACAGAATTATGGACGTATGTAAAAAAATGATTAAAGTAGTATTATTTGATATGGACGGCACGATTTTGAATACACTCGATGATCTTGCCGACAGTTTAAATCACGTATTAGAGCAGTATGGTTTGCCGACTCACGAAACTGAAAAATATAAGCATTTCGTGGGCAATGGCATACCTGTTCTGTGCGAAAGAGTTATGCCCGAAGATAAGCGTTCGGATAAGGCACTTTACGAGAGTATTTACCACGATTTCCTTGAATACTATGGTAAACACTCGCTCGATAAAACAGCGCCTTATAAGGGCATACCTGAACTTGCAGAAGCACTTCGTGAGCGTGGACTTCACACGGCAGTTATAACCAATAAGGCTCAACCTGCCGCAGATAAGGTTTTAGAGCATTTCTTCCCGAATATGTTTGACTTTGTAATCGGTCAAATCTCCGAAATGCCGACCAAACCACATCCTGCCGGAACATTTAAAGCACTTGAACGCCTTGGTGTGACTGCTGATGAAGCACTTTTTATAGGCGATTCATCTGTCGATATGCAGACTGCGAAAAATGCAGGAATTGACTCGGTAGGTGTCTTGTGGGGATTTCGTGATGAAAAGGAACTGCGAGATAATGGTGCAAAATATATCGTGTCAAGCCCCGAACAAATTCTTGATTTAATCTAATAAAACTCAAATTATTAAATCCTCTTGTGATAGAAAACTTTATCGCAAGAGGATTTTTTACTATTATTTAAAACAGAAATCTTTTATATTAGTTAAAAATATTGCAAATTACAAGTTGTTAGTATATAATTAGTATTATAAGATGGTAATGTTATAATCAAATAAGACAACAAGGAGAAAATATAGAATGTGTAAACGTATTTTTTGTATATTGCTATGTATGGTTATGAGTATGGTGTTGATACCTGTAAATGCACTTGGTGCAGAAGAGCCGAGCGATCTTCATATTAAATACGATAAGGCAAATCAAGCTATTACTTGGGACTCATTTCCGAATGTTGTAAGTTATAGTGTGGGAATTAGAAATGTTGGAAGCACAAAAAATCTGCTTACAATTAGCACAAGCCACGAAACGATAGATATGGAAGAAATACTTTCAGAAAATCTTTCAGTAAATGGCTTGGTTAATCATACCACTTCTCCTGGTGCAAACGCAGGATTTTATGTAAACCCTCTTACAAATGACTTTGGTATTAGTGGAAATTACGATATTTGTATTAGTGTAGCTTATAAAACTACCGATGTATTTGACGGCTCTGTTCAAAAGAAAAAAGATACAAAAACATATAGCTTGAATTTCGATTATGTGCTTGAAAACGGATATCCGGGAAGCGTAGACGGAATTCGAATTATACGAAATAGTAGTGGCAATCCAATTTTAACTTGGGAAGACAATCGCCGTGATGGTGGTGTAAAAAAGAATTGCAACTATAAAGTTAGCGTTTCTTTTGTAGTTGAGGGTAATACATATTTTTTCAACGGCACTAGTGTTGTATAAAACGATTATGATATATCCACTTATAAAAACGAGATTGATTTGACAAAACTTGAAGCAGAATTCAAATCGAAAGGAATTGAAAACACTAAGATTAGTGTTAAAATTGAAGCATGCCTTTCTGATGTGAATTATTATAAATATTCAAACTCGGCAACAGCGACTTTGTGCTTAAATAGATTATTATCAAATCAATATTCCGTTGCAAGTTGGCGAGAGAAAGATGTTAGTCCATATTCTTTTTCGTATAACCTTAACGGAATGGATCATACAGCCGATTTCAGCCTTTATAAATATAGAATTAGTCTAATCAAAACAATAAGCGGTAGTAATCATAAAACAATATATACGCAAGATGCAGAGAATTATATATCTCAGAAAACGATTGATTTTTCAGATAAAGTTGTGGTAAACGGCAGTGGTATTTACGCTGTTCTTGTCGAAGAAATTTACAAAAGCGGATCAAATTCCGGTCAAGTACATTCTTCTTATGCTACATGGGATAGAAGATATTTGTTTTCCGATTTCGTGCATTTTAGTAAACAAAATCCCGAAAACGACGCAGGATTATCTTGTCAAGTAGGAGAAAAGTTGTCCATTTCTTATTCTGTTGCAGAAATTCCTTCATGGATGAAAAACGCAGGAATAACGGTTATTTCTCCTTCTGTTTCAATAGCAAATAGTAAGCATAGTGTAATTGACGAATTATCCTTTGGAAATGGGGATGCACGCTCGTGGTCGGGCAATTGGGTAATACCAAAAAGCGTTATCGGTGAAACTGTTCACATTTCATATAACGTGTATTTAAAGGATAAGACGGGCAAAAGTGCCGTTGAATATTTGCAAACCAACTTTGTCGTAAATGTTGCATCTGCGCCAAAGTTAATAAGCCCAACTCCCGTTATGGACCCCAACGGAAAGGTTAAGTGGACATCAGTTAAAGGTGCAACTGGCTACACGATTGAGTTGAAAGATCAAAGTCTTAATCGTGTAACAATAACCTCAACCACAAAGACAAATTGTGACCTTTCTTCCTATATGGTTGACGGGAAAATGTACAGATGCTATGTTACAGCAAATGATACAACAGGCGATCATTCCAAATCCGATACTGCTCGTAGCGAGTGGGTAACCTACTGCACAGATGAATTCTATGGCATATACATTGGTGGTGTACCTGTTACTAAACGAAACCGTTATGACGTTTTGGGCGATGGTAGTGTTGAGTTCTTACCAAATGGCGAGGAGTATGACGAGGATTTACATGGCGAGACACTTGTGTTAAATGGTCTGAAGATGAAAAATGCAGTTTATCACACTAACTTAGGTGGACACAGGGCAATGATTTCGATTGACCGAGATATAAGCGTTTATTTAATTGGTGAGAACAATATCAATCCAGGTATATGGGAAGACGATTTAGGTGGTCTTGACGGCATATATATCGGTACAAATGATTATGTCAGCTTTTACGGAAATGGTAATCTTAATATTTCAGTATCGAAAAACGGAAATAGTGCAATTTACTGTTGCGATTCTTCTATTACTTTATACGATGACGTAACTTTAAATCTTTCGGGATTTTACGGTCTCAATTCTGATTATACAGGTATTGAAGTAGGATATCTCGATATGTATGACAACTCCAAGTTATATGCTTATGGTTATCGTGACGATAATGATAAAGATGGTTTGGCAGTATATTGTCCCAATATAACGTTGTATTATAATGCTTATTTTTACGCAGAATACGAGTGGAGTGAACAGGCTGTGTACACTTGGGATAGTTCATTCACTTGGAATTCACCGCTGAATATCCGTGGTATTAGAATTGTTCCGGGAAGCACATATCCCGAAAAGAATTGGGAAACACTCAAAAGCATCAACACAACTCAGTCCGATGACGAGGGTGAATTCCGTGCCTTAGAGATTAAAGCATACAAAACAGGACTTAACATATCAGGTACAGTAACTTCATTTGGAGATAGCACAAAAGTAACTACCATAATTCTGAAAAAGAAAGGAACAAATGCTGTTGCGTATGCAAAAAATGTGGTAGGAAATAACACAAAATATGAAATTTTAGATGTTATTCCTGACACATACATTATGACAGTTTCGAAGGCAGATCATACCACTCGTGAATATACTATTACTGTGAAAGATAAAAGTGTAGTGCAGAATATCACACTGTCACTGTCAAAACCTGATAGTAACAAGGGCGATGTGAATGGAGATGGCGAAGTAGACGAGCTTGATTCTGCAATCATTTCAAGATACTCCGCAGGTTTATTAAGCAGTTTGAATTAGTAAATATATGTTAAAAAAGCAAAAA
>CADBMQ010000030.1 GCA_902795765.1 Oscillospiraceae bacterium
ATAAGTTCGCAATTTTCTCAATAAAAAAATGTTATAAATCAAAGCGATTTTAGAAGGTTATGCAAGTTGCGAAAAGTTGAAGATGATAAATATAAAAGACAAACTGAAAATTGAAAAGAAAGAAAAATATATAGGTGAATCATTTGGTGTCTTCAGCTTACATTTACAGTGCGGTGTTACAAATTATATGCGAAATATCGTATATTTCTATGTATAGCAATCGTGATTTCACACTTTTGGAAGCGATTGATAAAGGCAACAACTTTTCAAGAATTATCACATACATTGACACTCACTTATACAATGACGTTTCGCTGAAAGCCGTATCCGAAAGCGTATTTTTATCGCAGAAATGTGTTCAAGAAACGGTTAAGCGTAATGTTGGTATGACGTTTCATAAATTTATTCTGCACAGGAAATTGAAAGATGCAAAGGAAATGCTGACATACTCCCCTGCATCCGCTCAAGAGATTTCAAGAACACTTGGCTTTGAAGCGTATTCGACATTTTTTAGAGAATTTAAAAAAGCATACGGTATGTCACCGCAACAATTATTTAGAAAAATATCAAAGTCCCGAATATTAAGTTTTAGTAAATCGCAAGTATGCTAAAAATATTTGCAAAATATTGTCGTTTTTTTGTGAAAAATAGGAAATTTATTTTTTTTCTTAAAAACTCTTTAAAGATTGATTATTTTGTGTTAAAATATAGACAAATACAAATAATATGTGGAGTTGATTTTTTATGTCAAGCAATGCGTCTACTCATACACCTCATGGAGATCTCGCCATTATCCCTATGAAGGGTTGCGAAAAGTTTGCCGATATGGTAAACTACTATCTCACAAATTCTCGTGGTATGTCGCCCGACCATTCTTATATTGTTAAACCTGACCTTATTCGTTTTGGTACAGGCGAGGCAAAAGCGGTTTTGCGTCACACTGCAAGAGGTTTAGATGCATATATTATCAGTGACTGTTTCAACTATGGTGTTACATACAAAATGTATGGTATGGAAGTTCCGTTCAGCCCTGATGACCATTTCCAAGATTTGAAGCGTGTTATTGCTGCTATGGCAGGTAAGGCAGGCAGAATTACTGTTATTATGCCGATGCTTTACGAAGGCAGACAGCACCGCAGAACTACTCGTGAGTCGATGGACTGCGCTATTGCTTTGCAAGAACTTACCCACATGGGTGTTAAGAACATCATCACTTTTGACGCTCACGATCCTCGTGTTTTGAACGCTATTCCGCTCGATGGATTTGATAACGTTCAGGCTGCTTATCAGATGCTTAAAGCATTGAAGAAGAATGTTGAAGATATTAAACTCGACAGTAGTGATGACATTATGGTTATCTCTCCCGATGAAGGTGGTATGTCTCGTTCGATTTACTATTCTTCTGTTTTGGGTGTTAGCCTTGGTATGTTCTACAAGCGTCGTGACTACTCTCGTGTTGTTGACGGTAAAAACCCGATTGTTGCTCATGAGTTCCTCGGCGATTCAGTTGAAGGCAAGGATATGATCGTTGTTGACGATATGATTTCGTCAGGCGGCTCTATGTTTGATGTTGCAAAGCAACTTAAAGACAGAGGTGCAAGACGTATCTTCATCTTCTCTACCTTCGGTTTGTTCGTTGAAGGATTTGACAAGTTTGACGAGTACTATGAAAAAGGCATCATCGATAAGGTGTTCACTACCAACCTTATCTACAATCCGCCCGAACTCGCTGACAAAGAGTGGTACTGCAATGTTAATATGTCGAAGTATGTTGCTCTTATCGTTGATACTCTCAATCTTGACAATACTATCAGCAAGTTGCTCGACCCTGTTGACAGAATTAAAAAACTTCTTGAGAAGTAATAGTTTGGTTTATTAAAAATTTATGCCCAAAAGTCCTTTAAAAGACTTTTGGGCATTTTTTATTTTGCATTTCTATTTTGCAGTAGCGAGTGAGGCGAGTATTGCGTTCATTTCTTCTGATTCGGGTGCGTGTCCACAGAAACTTACTTGATATGTAACATCGCCAATTTCAGCGTATATCATACCACAGTCAATTTTACCCGACACACTATCATACAGATATTTGCAGCCTTTCCACTCTGTATCGCCAACTTTCACAGTTACATCTTCGGCATTATTTACCGACTTAGTCGACGCAATATTTGACAAGGCATTTTTTGCATTTGTTATAGCGACTATAAAATAGTCGTACATATTTGTTGATTGTTCAGGCTTAATTGTGCATTGATTTTTGTCGTTATCATTGGCAAGACTACCACCGTTAAGGCTGTATTTTTCCGGAACAAAGACAGAAATATTGCCCCACGTTTTCTGCTCACCTTTGACAGAGCCACACGATGCAAATACGAGCATCATAATCAATGCAAGTATAAGTGTTATAATTTTTTTCATAAAATTACTCCTATTAAGTTATTTATTTTACCGATTTGACAAATCTGTCAAATGCTTCTCTGCCCTTTTCGTCACGCTTATAAACACCTGCGTGTTCGAGAACTTTCATAAACACTTTACCTATCTCATCTTTGAGTACAGTATCTACATTTTCAGGTGTTATTGTGGTTGTTTTCTTGATTTCATCAACCCAATCTGCGTGTTTTTCGAGAGTTTCATTTTTGCGAATATCTTCGCCATTTACAATGGCTTGTGCAAGTTCGCTCATCTCTGCTTTAAGTCTTGACGGCAAAACTGCAAGTCCCATAACCTCGATAAGACCGATATTTTCTTTCTTGATATGGTGGAGTTCTGCGTGTGGATGATATACGCCAAGCGGATGTTCCTCTGTTGTGATATTATTGCGAAGAACAAGGTCAAGTTCATATTTACCGTCACGCATACGTGCAATCGGAGTTATTGTATTGTGAGGTTCGCCGTCTGTTTCTGCAAAAATGAATGCCGATTCGTCAGTATATCCACGCCATTTTGTGAGTATGCGGTCTGCAAGTTCAACAAGTCGGTCTGCGTCCGAGCCATTGATACGGATTACAGACATCGGCCACTTTACAATGCCACACTTCACATCGTCAAAGCCGTCAAACGAAATTTCTTTTTCAATTGGTGCTTTTGCCATTGCAAATTCATAGTTACCACCTTGGAAATGCTCGTGACTTAAAATTGAGCCACCTACTATCGGCAAATCTGCATTTGAGCCAACAAAATAGTGTGGGAACTGCTTTACAAATGAAAGCAACTTTGCAAATGCGCTGCGATCTATTTTCATCGGAATGTGCTTTGAATTAAACACGATACAATGCTCGTTATAATACACATACGGAGAATATTGCAAACTCCACTCTTCACCGAGAATATCAAGCGGAATGATACGGTGGTTTTGTCTTGCAGGGTGATTAAGTCTACCTGTATATCCAACATTTTCAACACATAGTTGGCATTTTGGATAGCTGCTTGATTTTGCCTTACCTGCTGCTGCGATAGCCTTTGGATCTTTTTCAGGCTTTGAAAGGTTGATTGTTATATCAAGGTCGCCATATTCTGTTGAGGTAATCCATTTAACGTCCTTCTTTATGCGATATCGACGAATATAGTCGGTATTGCAAGAAAAATCATAGTACCAGTTTGTTGCGTCAACAGGCGATTTAGCATAAAGGCTTTCGAACTTATCCACAACTGCACTCGGGAACGGAGTTATTGCACCCATAAGTTTAGTATCAAACAAGTCACGCTCGACAACTGAACTGCCGTCTAACATACCTTTTTCTGCGGCATAGTCTATCATATCTTTGAGAATATCTTCAAGAGGACGCTCTTCGACTTTATCACATTCTACAAACTCGTCAAGTCCAAGCACTTCGAGCAGACGATTAACTGCGAAAATTCTGTCCCTTTCTGTTATTACTTTGCTTTTAACAGCATAATTTACCAATTCACAAATATTTTTGTTTATCATAATCGCACCCCATATTTTCAATTATATTAAATATAACATATTTTTTATTTTTTTACAACAAAATACTTTAATTTTTGCTTGATATATCGTATAATTAATAAAAAGGAGTTAGATTTTATGAACAACATTTGGCACGACGTGCGTTCGGAGCGTATCAGCCCCGATGATTTTATTGCAGTTATCGAAATTGAAAAGGGTTCAAAAAACAAATACGAACTCGACAAGGAAACAGGTACAATTATTCTTGACCGTATTTTGTATACATCAACTCACTACCCTGCAAACTACGGATTTATCCCGAAAACATACGCAGATGACGGGGACCCGTTGGACGTGTTGGTGCTTTGCAGTGAGAATATCCACCCAATGAGTTTGGTTAGATGCTATCCAATCGGTGTTATCAAGATGATTGACTCGGGAAAGATGGACGAGAAAATTATTGCTATTCCATACAACGATCCTAACTATAATATGTATCACGATATTTCCGAATTACCTGAACACATTTTCTCGGAAATGCGTCACTTCTTTACTGTTTATAAGACTCTCGAATACAAACAAACTGTTGTTGACAAGGCAGAAGGTGTATCAGAGGCAAAGCAGATTATCACTGAATGTATCGACAGATACAAAAAGACTTTTGAAGAATAAAAGTTTTTTCACAAGGGAGTGTAAACAATTTGGCGAATTTTACACAAAGGGCTATTAAAGACACTTTTATATCTCTAATAGAAGAGCGTCCGCTTTCGGGTATAACTGTTAAAGATATTGCGGAAAACTGCGGAATTAACCGAAATTCTTTTTATTATCACTATCAAGATCTTCCCGCTTTAATTGAAGAAATTATCGAAGAAGAAGCAGAGTCGATAATTGAAAAGTATCCATCGGTTTCTACGATTGTTGAATGTTTTGACGCTCTTGTTGAATTTGCTTCGAATCGAAAAAAAGCAATTATGCACATATACCGTTCGGTCAATCGTGAGGTATTTGAACGGCATTTGATGAACGTTAGCAAGTATTTCGTTTACAAGTATGTTGATACTGTTCTTTATGATGACAATATCAGCGAAACTGACAAGCGAACGATTGCAGACTACTACAAATGTGTTTGCTTTGGTTTGGCACTTGACTGGCTCAACAACGGAATGACCGAAGAATATGCTCAAAATATTCGAAAAATATTCCTTTTAAAGAAAGATTGGGCAAAAGAGTTTTCTGCTTTGTTGCAAGGTCAAGTATAATAAATTACAATTTTTTAGGCACAGATTAGTCTGTGCCTATTTTTTTAGCATCTGTTCAGTATTATCCGTTTCAAAATATCGCATTATTCGATAAAATATATACTGTAATATTATTTATTGGAGGTATGTGAATATGCGATTTGCAAAAGCGGTTGTTAAACACCGCATTATTATTCTGATACTGACGGTTGCTTTATTAGTACCATCAATTATTGGTATGATTTGCACCCGTGTCAACTATGATATGTTGACATATTTGCCGTCAGATATGGAAACTATTGCCGGTCAAAATGAACTACTTAAAGATTTCGGCAAAGGTGCTTTTACTTTTTTGATTTTCGAGGATATGCCAAACAAAGATGTGGCGAAACTCAAACAGAAAGTCGAAAAAATCGACCACGTTGATACTGTGTTGTGGTATGATTCTATCGCTGATTTGTCGATACCTATGGAAATCCTACCAGACTCCATTTACAAGGAGTTTAATACCGACCACTCGACTATGATGGCTGTATTTTTTGATAGTGGCACTTCCGACGATGCCACAATGAATGCAGTTAAAGAAATTAGGTCGGTTTGCGGCAAACAATGTTTTGTTTCGGGAATGACCGCTCTCGTTGTTGATTTGAAAGAATTGTGCGAACACGAAGAGCCGATTTACGTTGCACTTGCCGTAATTTTGGCATCTGCCGCTATGATTATATTTATTGATGGTTGGCTCACTCCGTTTGTTTTTCTTGCATCTATGGGTGCAATGATTATTCTAAACTTGGGTACAAACTTCTTCTTTGGCGAAATATCTTACATAACAAAAGCGCTGTCTGCCGTTTTGCAACTTGCGGTTACGATGGACTACTCCATATTCTTGTGGCATAGTTACAATGAGCAACGAGAAAAGTTCCCCGACCACAAGTATGCGATGGCGGTTGCTATTAAAGAAACACTTACAAGTGTAATCGGAAGTTCAATTACCACTATTGCAGGATTTGTTGCTCTCTGCTTTATGAGTTTCACGCTCGGTCGTGACCTTGGTATTGTTATGGCGAAGGGTGTTCTTTTGGGTGTTATAGGCTGCGTAACTGTTTTACCTGCTCTGATACTCTTTCTCGATAAACCGCTCCAAAAAACAAAACACCGCTC
>CADBMQ010000031.1 GCA_902795765.1 Oscillospiraceae bacterium
ATATTTGCAATATAACACGGACTGATAAAAAGTCCGTGTTTTTTTGCTAAAATACTCCAATTTAGTCAAAAACTTGTTGATATTTCACAAACTCGATTAACAATGCTTAGAATTATTGTCAATTATATCACGCAATGAAATGTGATAATATAAGAACAAGCTTAATAAAGCAATTTTTTTAAAAGGACTGGTTTTTTATGAAAAAAATTATTTCACTCCTTTTTGGATGTGCTGTTTTGGTAAGTCTTATGTCAGCATTCCAGGTCACTTCAAATGCGGTGGTTGATAAAACGAAAATGCGAGATCTCACCGCATACAACCTTGTAGAAGAAATTGGCGCAGGTATCAATATAGGTGATACACTTGACGGCTCGACTGCAACAAATTCGGACGAATGCTATTGGGGTAAACCTAAAATCAACAAAACATTAATTCAATCTATTAAAAAATCAGGAATAAACACAGTTCGTTTGCCAATCACCTGGAAAGGCAATATGGATTCAAATGGCGTGCCGACTAAGGCTCGTCTTGACAGAGTACAGTAAGTTGTTGATATGATCCTCGATGAGGGTATGTTCTGTATCATCAACACACATCACGAACAGAGTTGGCTCAACACAAGCAGCACAGGTCTTTCGACAAGAAAAACAAAGTTCAAAAATCTTTGGACAGCAATCTCAAATCGTTTCAAAGGCTACGGCGATCATCTTCTTTTTGAAGGCTTCAACAAAATTCTCAAAGCAGAAGGCGACTGGTTGGGAGCGTAGGCAACTGACTTGAAAAACGCAAACGCTCTTTCACAAGTTTTTGTTGATGCAGTTCGTGCAACAGGATATGTTGTATATCGTTATGATGATGTTGAAAAGAAATGGGTTCGTATGTCGAAATTGACCGCAACAAGTTGCACAGCAACAGGACTTACACCCGGTAAGACCTTCAAGTTCGGTATCAAAGCATACGTTAATGTAAATGGTAAAGAGGTGCTTAGCACCAATTATCCAACAGTTGTTAGCGAAGTTATTCGCACAGCGGAGGTCACAGGCTTCAAATCAACCGAAAGCACTGCTAATAGCATTTCACTTTCTTGGGATAAGGTAGCAGGTGCAGAAGGATACGTTGTATATCGTTACGATGATGAAGCAAAAGAATGGAAGCGTGTTTCAAAGCAGAAAGCCGAGACATATACTTCAACAGGTCTTGAAGCAGGTAAGTCTTATAAATTCGCAGTTAGATCATATTTCACATACAATGGAACTGAAACAAAGTGTCCGACATATCCGACTTTGATTTCTTCGACAACTCCTGCAACAGTTAATTTTACACTCACAACAAAATCTAATAGTGTAACACTTAATTGGAGCAAAGTGGATGGCGCAACAGGCTATTATTTATATTATAAGGATTCGAGCGACGGTTCGTGGGTAAGAATGGGTAGCACAACAGGCACAACATTCACAAAAACCGGTCTTACAGCTGGCAAAACATACTACTTCACAGTTAAAGCATACAGAACAGTTGACGGCGTGACATATAACGCAAAATATACAAAAAAATCAATCGTGGTTAAATAAATATAACAAACAAAAAAACGCAACATCACTTTTGTGGTGTTGCGTTTTATAGTATTATAAATCGTCGCAGAAAAAAATAAAAAAGAGGCTCGCCCGAAATGGGTGTCGAGCCTCTCGACTGGTGCTCCTGACAGGACTTGAAATATCGACTTCGTCGAATTTCGCACACTTCGTGTGCCATTTATGTTAATTCGTCTCGCCGTTCGTACCTCACGGCAACCGACGAATATCACGAGCAGGTTCAAGTCCACGGGCAAAGCAAAACTAAACGAAACGCAGTACCACAAAAAGTGATACTGCGTTTTATTGGTGCTCCTGACAGGACTTGAACCTGCAAACCGTACGGCACTTGATCCTAAGTCAAGCGTGTTTGCCAATTTCACCACAGGAGCGTGTAAAAATAATGTACTTATATATTATACTCTAAAAAGCGGAAAAAACAAGCCCTAAAATTAAGGGCTTGTTTTGACAAAACAAAAACCGATTATTCAGCGAAACCTGAAAGAACAAGTTTAGTGAGAGCGTCAACTGCATCGCTTTCGTCAGCGCCATCAGCAATAATCTTGATAGAAGTACCGCCAAGGATACCAAGCGACAAAACGCCGAGCAAACTCTTAGCGTTAACTCTACGCTCTTCTTTTTCTACCCAAACAGATGACTTAAACTCGTTTGCTTTCTGAATGAAGAAAGTAGCCGGACGAGCATGGAGACCAACCTGATTTTGAACAACAACATCCTTAATACACATAGTGAAAACCAATCCTTCCTTAAATCTAAATCATATTAAGAAAACTTTAATACATCTTTATTTACAAATACAATTATATCATGTTCTATTGCATAGTCAACAAAAAATTTCAATTTTTTTGGTTACAATGGCAAAATTCTCTTAAAATAACAAAGTAATCACATAAAAAAAGCAGTGTTTTGTTGAATTTCAACACAATTTTTTATGCATAAATTATGAGTTATATATTATCTCGAACCCAGTCTTTTTCTTTTTGGGTTAAATCGGCATTTTTTAGCATTTCCGGGCGTTTTTCGAGAGTGTTTTTTATGCTCATCATCCTTCGCCATTCGGCGATTTTTTTATGGTCTCCTGATAATAATATATCGGGAACTGCCATTAAATGCCACTCAGGTGGACGAGTATATTGCGGATATTCCAAAAGTCCCGAAAAATGGCTTTCGTCTTCGTAACACTCGGCACTCGACAAAACTCCGTCAAGCATACGGGCAACACTATCCACAAGCACGAGAGCAGGGAGCTCGCCACCTGTCAAAACATAATCGCCGATAGAGATTTCCTCGTCAACGAGTTCGTCAATAACTCGCTGATCTATACCTTCGTAGTGACCGCACAAGATGGCGATATTATCCAATTTCGAGAGTTCAACCGCACGTTTTTGAGTCAATGTCTTGCCCTGAGGCGACATATATATAAGATGCGGACGGCGACCACACTCGCCAATAACGGCTTTAAAGCAGTCGTCAATTGGTTGGGCAGTCATAACCATACCCATACCGCCACCATAAGGCGAATCGTCAGTTCGCTTGTGCTTGTCTGCGGTGTAGTCACGAATGTTGTGACACTTAACCTCAAATTTGCCCGATGCAACGGCTCTGCCGATAACACTTTCTCCAATGTAGTTTTCGCACATTTCGGGGAAAATCGTCATAATGTCAAATCTCATCGAAAATCCCCTTTATCGGACGAATAACAATCTTTTCGGCGTCAATATCAACGCTGACAACAACGTCTTTAATCGCAGGAACGAGATATTCTTTGCCGTCTTTTTCAACGTGCCAAACATCGTTTGCACCCGTCTGCGAAATATCACTCAAAACACCGAGCAAACTGCCGTCATCAGCATCAAAAACAGAGCAGTTAATAAGTTCCTGAACAAACCACTCACCGTTCGGGATATTTGCGTCATCACGGCTGATATAAAGCACTTGATTTCGCATACGCTCCGCTGACTCAATCGAGTCCACGCCGTCAACTTTAAGCAAAACGACATTTTTATGCACTCTTGCCGAGTACACATTCAAACTCGACTGTCCATTTTTATCTTTATATAAAGTTTTGAATTTTGTGAGAAACTTCGGGGAATTGCACCACGGTTGAACACGCATTTCTCCTGCGATGCCGTGAGTTCCAACGATTTTTCCCACTTCAAGAAACTGAATTTTCATAAGAAAAGTCCTTTCGATAAACTTAAAGAAAAGAAGCCGAAACACTTGTGTTACGGCTTCTGTGTTTAGTCGATTTCGACCATGATCTTTTGATCGTTGCGAGTAGCAACGGCACGCATAACAACACGAATTGCCTTTGCAATTCTGCCTTGCTTACCGATAACTCTACCCATATCGTCGGGAGCAACATGGAGGTGGTAAACAATAGTGCCGTCCTCAGTCGGAGCGTCCTCAACGACATTAACTTCGTTCGGTTCATTAACCAAACCACGTGCAAGCGTGTCAAGAAGTTCTTTCATAACCGTGATCATTCCTTTAAGTTAGATAATGCTGTTCTTTTTGAGAAGAGCCTTAACAGTATCGGTAGGCTGAGCACCCTTTGCAATCCATTCCTTAGCCTTGTCGCCGTCGATTTTAACGATAGCGGGATCTTTTGTCGGATCGAAATAACCCAACTCCTCGATGAATCTGCCGTCTCTCGGATATCTTGAATCCGCAACAACTACACGATAGAAAGGAGCCTTTTTAGCACCCATTCTGCGAAGTCTGATTTTAACTGCCATTTTTTTCACCTCCGAAAAAACGTAATTATATATCTAACGGTAACTTTCCGCTAAATGCTTATCTTCTTTTCTTTTTGCGCTTTGGCGACTTGCCAAACTGTTTGAACATTTTTTTCATCTGCTCATACTGTTTCAAAAGACGGTTAACATCCTCAACCTTAACACCTGCACCCATTGCAACACGTTTTTTTCTTGACGCATTGAACAAATTCGGGTCTTCACGCTCGGCAGGAGTCATCGAGTAGATAATCGACTCAATTCTAACGAGTTGACGATCGTCAATGTCAACGTCTTTAATCTGTGAGCCAAGTCCCGGAATCATACCAAGCACCTGTTTGAGCGGTCCCATTTTCTTAATCTGTTGGAACTGGTCAACCAAGTCATTAAGGTCAAATTCGTTGTGCTTTAACTTTTTCTCCAACTCTTTGGCTTTCTTTTCGTCAATCGACTGCTCCGCTTTTTCGATAAGCGACATAACATCGCCCATACCGAGAATACGAGATGCCATACGATCGGGGAAGAACTCTTCCAAATCGTCAAGTTTTTCGCCTGTACCGGCAAACTTAATCGGCTTACCTGTTACCGCACGGACTGACAAAGCAGCACCGCCACGGGTATCGCCATCGAGTTTTGTGATAATAACGCCGTCGATTTCGAGCGCTTCGTTAAATGTTTTCGCAACATTTACAGCGTCTTGACCGAGCATTGCGTCGATAACAAGAAGTATTTCGTTCGGTTGAATGTCCGATTTAAGACGCTTCAACTCGTCCATCATCTGCTCGTCAATGTGCAAACGACCTGCGGTATCGACAATAACAATATCGTTGCCGTGGTCTTTTGCGTGACGAATAGCCTCTTTTGCAATCTTTTCGGGCTTGTCGTTGCCCATTTCAAACACACCGACACCTGCTTGCTCGCCGACAATTTTCAACTGCGAAATAGCGGCAGGACGATAAACGTCACAAGCGACAATCAACGGACGATGACCTTTTGATTTAAGCATCTTTGCAAGTTTAGCAGAGTGAGTTGTTTTACCGGAACCCTGCAAACCACACATCATAATAACGGTAGGTGGATTACTTGCGAAATTCAATCGAGCGGCCTCGCCACCCATAAGGTTAGTAAGCTCCTCCTTGACAATTTTGATAACCATCTGTGCAGGAGTAAGGCTTTCCATAATATTTTCGCCTATGCAACGTTCAGAGCATTGACGGGTAAAATCTTTTGCGACTTTATAGTTAACGTCTGCTTCGAGAAGAGCCAAACGCACTTCACGCATAGCTTCTTTAACATCTTGTTCGCTGAGTTTACCTTTTGAACGTATTTTTCTAAAAGCGGCGGAAATTTTATCGCTCAATCCTTCAAAAGCCATACGGAAAACCTCCTTTTATTTTAGTAGTTCTTGTGCTGTTTTGGAAATCTCTTCGTTGCCGTTTGCGTCTGCCAACTCTTTGATGCGAGTGGCACATTCCGAAACTCGTTCGAGATATGCGGCAAAACCGAGTTTTTTCTCAAAACTCTCCAATTTGTCGGCGGCTCTTTTGATAATATCACGAGCGCCTTGCGGAGTTATATTCTCGTTGTCGGCAATTTCCGATAACGACAAATCATCATTATAATAGCAGTCAAGCAAATATTGCTGCTTTTGAGTGAGCAATGCACCATAGCAGTCGAGCAGATTGCTGACATGCAGATTTTTGGCGTTCATCAACTCACCTCTGTAAAGTATTTTTACTTTATACCTATGACATTATATCAATATAAATGCAGTTTGTCAAGTGAAAAATCGAAAAAAACGCAAAACTTGACTTTTAATGTAAAAAGAATTATAATAATAATATTATTTTAAGGAGAGGTAATATGAGTAGACTTAAAAAACCAAGCAGAAATACGGCATTATATTATGCTACGGCACTAATTATACCTATTATTGTAATGCTTTTAGCATTCAAAGAACTTGGTATAGCACCATTTGGCAACAATTCATTGCTTAATATGGACTTATGGGGACAATATTTCCCGATGATTTCAAATCAATCACGCAGTTTGTTTGCGGATAATTTCTCGTTCACAGGTGGGCTTGGCTTTAACCAGTTTGCACAGTCGGGATATTATACAAATAGTTTGTTTAATATTTTCTATAAACCTTTTGAAGGTTTGGAATTAATAAATGCAATAGACTATATGATTTTAATCAAGTTTGGTCTTGCATCGCTGACATTTGCGGC
>CADBMQ010000032.1 GCA_902795765.1 Oscillospiraceae bacterium
ACAGGACCACTCTTTCTTTCTTCTTTTGTGAACTTGCTTCTGAAAATTGTTGTAGCCAAAGCGATTGCAATCGGAGGAACCATACCGCCAACCATAACTGCCGCCATAATATCGTAGTTACCTGCTGCGATAGATGCAGTACCGAATACGTAAGCCGCTTTGTTGAACGGGCCACCCATATCAATCGACATCATAGCACCAAGAACAAGACCGAGAAGGACTTTACTTGAACTACCCATCGAACCGAGCATATCGTTAAGACCTGTGTTGATAAGACCCATAATCGGGTTTATAGCACACATAATAACTGCGATCATACCAAGACCTGCGAGCGGATAAATCAAAACGGGTTTGATACCTTCGAGTGCTCTCGGGAGTTTGTCGCAACATTTTCTCATACCGAGCATCAAGTAACCGCCAACGAAACCTGCGAACAAAGCGCCGAGGAAGCCTGACGGAACGTCACCGCCGACGTTGGCGAATGTAGCACCTGTTGTAGCGAGATAACCACCAACCAAGCCAACAAGGAAACCGGGACGGTCTGCAATCGACTTACCAATGTAACCGGCAAGAATCGGAATCATAAAGTTGAATGCCGCACCACCGACAGTCTTAAAGAATGCAGCAGCAGGGGTATTAGAACCGAAGTTGCCGTCCTGCGGAGCACCTGCGATTGTGTCGATAAGGAATGCGATTGCGATAAAGATACCACCTGCAACAACGAACGGAAGCATATTTGATACACCGTTCATAAGGTGCTTGTAAATCTTTCTGCCGAAACTTTCTTTTTCGTCAGGATTTACGTTTTCAACAACACCATCGTGCTTATAAACATTAGCATTTTCCGAAAGAACTCTGTTTATAAGTTCCTCAGGCTTTTTAATACCGTCTGAAACTTTAACGCTGATAAGTTTCTTACCGTCAAATCTGCCCATTTCAACACTCTTGTCAGCAGCAATGATAATTCCGTCTGCCTCCGCAATTTCCTTTGCGGTAAGAACATTTTTAGCACCACCCGAGCCGTTTGTTTCAACCTTAACAGGAATACCCAATTTTTCGCCTGCTTTTTTGAGTGCCTCGGCTGCCATATAAGTATGAGCAATGCCTGTCGGACAAGCAGTTACAGCGAGAACTCTATAATTAGTGGTGGATTTAACTTCGGGTTTTGCTCCGTATTTCTTTTCTTCTGCCTCGTCAACAACCTTGATAAACTCCTCTTCGTCCTTTGCAGCGAGCAAGTTTGCTCTGAAATCAGCGTCCATCAAGAGAGTCATAAGTCTTGAAAGAACTTCGAGATGCAAGTCACCGTCGTTTGGAGCGGCAATCATAAACAAAATGTTTGAAAGATTGCCGTCAAGAGCTTCGTAATCCACACCATCAGGAGCGGTTACAGCAACAAGACCGGGCTTTTTAACAGCGTCCGACTTTGCGTGGGGAATTGCAATTCCGTCACCAACAGCCGTAGAGCCTTCGCTCTCACGCTTTAAAATTGCCTCACGGTAAACAGCAACATCACTAATGTTGCCAACTTCGTCATGAAGTTTTACCATTGTATCAATGGCGTCAGCTTTTGACGATAGTTTGAGATTGAGTGCAATACTCGATTTACTAAGCAAATCCGAAATTTTCATATGGGGGACCTCCTCAAATTATTTTTCCAATAAATTATTTATCGTAACAGAGTCAGCCAGTCCCTCGCTGAAAGCGGTCGCACTGCCAGATGCCGAACCCAACTTCAATGCATACGCATAATCGTTTGTTTTTTCGTATCCTGCAATAAAACCAGCCACCATCGAGTCTCCTGCCCCGACTGTGTTTACAATCTTACCTTTAAAAGCCTCCATATAATGCGTTTGCCCGTTTTCATCTAGCAACATCGCACCGTCGCCGCCAAGAGAAACTAAAACATTTTTAGCACCCATCTCTTGTAACTTCGAGGCGTATTTAACTAAATCTTCGTTTGAACCTATTTGAACATCAAATAAATCTTCGAGTTCTTCTTTGTTTGGCTTAATCATAAACGGATTATATTTAAGCGATGACAAAAGCAACTGTCCCGTTGCGTCAACGACAAATCTAATGTCTTTGTCACCGAGCCTGTCCATAATCTGTTCGTACATATTCTGCGGTAAAGACGGAGGAATACTACCTGCCAAAACAAGCGTATCTCCCGACTTTAATTCATTAATTTTAGAAAGCAACTCATCAAGCGACTCGTTGTCAACATCAGGGCCTTGACCGTTGATATCAGTTTCGTCATTCGAGCGAATTTTAACATTAATTCTCGTAAAACCGTTTTTCAAAAAAACGAAATCATTTTCAATACCTTTATCAGTAAGTCCTTGCTTAATTGCAACACCTGTAAATCCGGCGAGAAATCCAAGTGCAACAGATTTAATTCCAAGCACCGAAAGTATAGATGAAACATTTATACCTTTACCGCCGTAGAAATATTGCTCATTTTTACTGCGTTGAATAGTTCCAACAGAGAAATCTTTAACATGGGCAACATAGTCGAGTGCAGGATTAAGCGTAAGCGTGTAAATCATTTTATCCAACCTCCTCGATTTTAGTTAATTTTCTGTAATTATCATTTCCTACAAAGTCGGTTATGATACAAGCATCGTTCAAATCCGAGAAAGAAATAGCAGTGATTTTGTTAAACTTACTGTGATCGGCAAGAATAAAACTCTTAAAACTGCGACTGATAACGAGCTTCTTAATATTTGCCTCGTCATTTGTGTGAGTGGAAAAGCCTTGATTCTCGGAAATACCGTTTGTTCCGACAAAAGCCTTTGTGAAGTTGTATCGGCGTAGTGATTCAACACATTCTGTGCCGATAATAGCCTCGGTTGAGTTTTTGACTTCGCCACCTGTTAAAATAACATTAAGTCCCATATTTGCAAGTATAGCAGCGTGTTTATAACCGTTTGTGACGTATGTTGCATCTTTTTCAGTAATAAACTGCAACATTCGTTTTGTTGTTGTACCTGCATCAATGAAAACGAAATCGCCACTGCAAATAAGTGAAGCGGCAAATTTTCCGATTTTCGTTTTTTCGGTTGCGAAGAAACGTTCTTTGTTTGAAACATCAGGCTCATCGAGAACAATGTTCGAGCTGAGTTTCATAGCACCACCATGGACTTTGACCAAAAGACCATCACGATCCATTTGAATTAAATCTCGTCTTATGGTGGATTCGGAAGAGTTTAATTGTTTTACAATTTCTGCAACAGTTACCGAACCTTTTTCTTCAAGCTCGGAGAGTATGAATAATTTTCTGTCTTCTGTCAACATAACAGCTATCTCCTATCTGTGACTGTTTTTGACTGTTTTTTGTTTCGTTTGACCATAGTATAGCAGAATTTAGTTGCAGTGTCAACATTTTTCTTTCAAAAACTTTCAAAATCAATCAACTTTGTTCAAAGTGTATAGTAAAGTTGTTTTAAATTTGTACACATTTACACAAATAATTATGATAGAATAAACGGGTAACAAAAGGAGGGACATGTATGTTATTAAAAGAGTGCTATACAATGTCAAATGGGGTGAAAATCCCCAAAATCGGTCTTGGAACATGGTGTATGAGCAACGAGGAGGCAAAACAGGCGGTCGTTGATGCAGTAAAACTCGGCTATCGCCATATCGACACCGCACAGGCTTATGAAAATGAAGTCGGAGTCGGTGAGGGAATTAAGGCTTGCGGAGTGCCGAGAGAAGAGTTGTTTATAATGACGAAAGTTCGTGCAGAAATCAAGGATTATGAAACCGCAGTTAAGTCGATTGACGAGTCACTTGAAAGACTTGGAGTTTCTTATATTGATATGATAATAATTCATTGCCCGCAGCCTTGGAACGAGTTTAGAGGCGAAAAACGCTATTTTAAAGAAAATAAAAAGGTGTGGAAAGCACTTGAAGAGGCATATAAAGACGGCAAAGTCAAAGCAATCGGTGTGTCAAACTTTTTGATAGATGACCTTGAAAATATTTTCGCAGATTGTGAAATCAAGCCGATGATAAATCAGGTGCAGACACATATCGGCAGTACACCGTTCAAGCTCCACGAATTCTGCAAACAAAATGATATACTAATCGAGTCGTATTCACCGATAGCACACGGCAGAATTTTAAATGACGAGAGAATAAAACAGGTAGCAGATAAATATGGCGTATCAGTCGCAACACTTTGCGTTCGATACACACTCCAACTCGAAACAGTATCACTTCCAAAAACGACCAACCCCGACCATATGAAAGCCAATACGGAAGTTGATTTTGTTATCTTGGACGAAGATATGAAACTTCTTATTGAAATGAACGAAAGCGATGAATAGAAAAACGGCACAGATATAGTCTGTGCCGTTTTTTATATCAGTATGCCGTTGCAATGGTCAATTTCGTGTTGAATAATTTGAGCGGTCCACCCTGAAAATGTCTTGATTCTAACTTGAAACTCACGAGTCTGCCACCTAACTTTAATTGACTTGTATCGTTTTACTTTGCGAATACCCGAAAGGGATAAACAGCCTTCTTCGGTTTCAAATGACTGTTTTTGACTGATAATTTCAGGGTTAAACATTTCCCTTATCGTGCCGATATCATCAAAAACGATAATGCTTTTTAACTTGCCAATCATATTCGCCGCCATACCGACACATTTTTCTCGGTTTTCGACAAGAGTATCAATCAAATCATCTGCGATTGAAATATCACATTCACTCGCATTTTCCGATTTTCTGCCCAAAAATAAAGGGTCGTGAACAATATCTCTAACCATTTCAAGCAACCTTTCTTGCAAAATATTATGATAATTATACTATATTTGAGCTTTTTTTACAACTATATAAAAATTTTTTAAAATTATTGTTGCGAAAGCAACTTTAATGTGTTAAAATGCTATTAGGATATATTGCACAAAAAAGCGAGAAGAAAAAACCGTTTATTGGGGGTAATTGATGTGAAAAGGTTGTTGTCTATTACTTTGTGTGTGTCTTTAATGATATCAATCGTTTCAATTTTATTTACAGTAAACGCAGCAGTTAAATTGCCAATGTCGGGAAAATGTGGTAAAAATATCACTTGGACTATTGGCACAGACCGAGTTATGCGACTTACCGGAACAGGCAGAATGGATAACTATGCCGATATTGAAGAAAGACCGTATAATGATTATTATCTTGTAGCAAAAAGTGTTGAAGTTGGAGAGGGAATAACCTCAATCGGCAACTATGCGTTTGCTCATTTTAATGTGTCAACAAGCTTTAAAATCCCAAGCACCCTAGAATCAATAGGCGAGTGTGCTTTTATGGGATGCGGACAGTATACATCAATCAAAATCCCGAAAAAGGTATACAGTATTGCAAAAAAAGCATTTTATTATAGTATCGGTGCGAAAAGCATTGAGTTCGAAAGTGGCTCTGTTTTAAATTATATTGGCGAATTGGCATTTAGTACATGTAAGTCACTCGAATCAATTTCAATTCCCTCAAACGTAAAAATAATCGGAACATATGCGTTCCAGAATTGCCAAGCACTAACAAGCGTTAATATTCCAAATGGTGTAACGCAAATCGGTGTAGGTGGATTTTATATGTGTTCGCTTTTGAAGTCGGTTAGCATACCGGGCAGCGTAAAAGTAATTCAAAACTATGCGTTTGCCGAGTGTACTTCAATAACGTCATTGACCTTAAATAGTGGTGTAACACTAATTCTCGATGGTGCATTCAGCAAAAACAAATCGCTAAAATATGTTTCATTCCCAGACACATTAGTGTACATTGGTTCTTGTTCGTTTGATGATTGCCCGTATCTGACATCAGTAAGTCTCCCGAAATATATCGGAAATATTTCGAGAAATGCGTTTGGTAAATATACAAATTCAAATTATGATACATTGAAAGTAAGTAACTTCACAGTTATAGGCTACAAAAATACAGAAGCAGAGAAATATGCAAGTTCTAACGGATTTAAGTTTATCTCGCTCGGCTCGGGTTATAGAAATCCGACAGGCGCTCAGATATCGTCTGCGGTAACAACAAGTTATCCGAAAGCAAATCAAAACCAAAGACTTTATAATACCTGTGCGGTAGCAGAAAATAAGTATTATACAGTAACGGACTTTAAAAATGCGCTTTCAAAGTGCGACTACACATTCCCGACAGTCTCGGGTGACTATAATGGCGACGGATTGACCGATGTTGCACAGTTTTATGATATTCAACCCGGCGAAGTAGCGCTTGACGTATGTACTTCGGAGGGGCAAGCCGCAGCAAGAAATACAGTTTGGACGTCGGGCAAAGGTTGGGCAGTTTCCAACTTCAAAGGCAGATTTGCATCAGGCGACTACAACGGCGACGGACTTGATGATATTGCCGCATTCTACGACTACGGCAAAGGCGAGTGTCGCGCATTCGTTTGGATTTCGACAGGCTCAACATTCAAACTCGATTGGAATTTCTGGTATATGAGCTCGGGCTTCTATTCAGATAGAATAACCAACCGTGTCACATCGGGCGACTTCAATGGCGATGGCAAGGCAGACATTGCCGCATTCTATGACTATGGCAAAGGCGAAACTCGTGCGTTTGTTTGGAAATCGCAGGGAAGTAAATTCACGCTTGATTGGAACTATTGGTATATGAGCACAGGTTTCACAGCTGGTAACATTTCCGACCAGATTGCAGTAGGCGATTTTGACGGCGATAAAAAAGACGATATTATGGCGTTCTATGACTACGGAAAGGGCGAAGCGAGAGCGTTTATATGGCAGTCGAAGACAACCTATTTCAAACTTAATTGGAATTATTGGTATATGTCGAGCGGATTTTATGTTTCAAATATCAAAGGACGCATAACCGCAGGCGACTATAACGGTGATGGCAAGTCAGATGTGTTCGCACTTTATGACTATGGCAAGGGCGAAGCAAGAGCATTTGTGTGGCTTGCAAACAGTAGCAGTTTGTCGCTTAATTGGAACTATTGGTATATGAAGAGTGGTTTCTATTGCAGTAACTATGGCAAGCGTATAGTGTCGGGCGATTTCAACGGCGACGGTATGGATGATGTTTGCGCATATTATACTTACGATAACGGAAATGACGGACAGTTGTTTGCGTATATGTCAAACAAAACGTGGTTCGGTCTTGTTTGGAATTGGTAAATTTAAAGCCCCGTAGTTTTTCTACGGGGCTTTTTTTGTATAATGAGATACCACCCGCATAGCGGGTGGATTTTTATTGCTTATTTTATAACATTCAATCGGTTAATTCCGTAATATTTTAAAACCTGAGTCGCATCTTTTTCGATTTGCTCACCGCACGATACAATCGGTATCGCAGGTGGACAACTAACACTCGCATCTGCAAGTACCCGTCCAACACATTCGTCAACCAAAACTGACTCGCTTATAGAAAAAATTGCGTCAGTCGGATTGACTGCAAGTAACGGCTTCGCCATACTCGGTGCAACAGATGAAATTTCAGTTTTTTTCGGAATTTTTAATAAAATATCGCAAACCTTTTGAATATCATCTCCGCTTTGCGGCGTGAACATCATAACCAAAAAATCGGGATCGAAAAACTCGCAAAAAACGTTCTCGCTTTCTAAAATACGAGCGAGTTCATCTCCCGTATATCCGTATTTTTTC
>CADBMQ010000033.1 GCA_902795765.1 Oscillospiraceae bacterium
GAAATGGCGAAAGTTACAAATCGTGAGATGCTTGACGGCACACTCGCTGACGCAATGAAAGGCGCAGATATTTTTGTCGGCGTGTCCGCACCGAATATCGTGAGCCGTGAAATGGTTCAGTCGATGGCAGATGGTGCAATCGTGTTCCCGATGGCAAATCCTGTTCCCGAAATTATGCCCGAAGAGGCACTCAAAGCGGGTGCAAAAATTGTCGGCACAGGCCGTTCCGACTTCAAAAACCAAATCAACAACGTGCTTGCATTCCCCGGCATTTTTCGTGGCGCACTCGATGCGAGAGCAAGTGATGTAAACGAGGAGATGAAACGTGCTGCTGCATTTGCGATTGCCGATTATGTTGGCGATAAGTTGTCGGAGGACTATATTATCCCGTCGGCACTCGATAAGGGTGTCGCAACAGCAGTTGCAAAAGCAGTAAAACAAGCGGCAATAGACTCTGGCGTCGCAAGAATTTAGTGTGAACCTAAAAACACCCCTTACGGAGGAGTTTCCGTAAGGGGTGTAATTTTTTATCTCTTATTCGTAGTCAACAACGTTTACCCAAGAGAGCAAGAATTCACGTTCTTGTTCGTTGCCCTTAACCGACTGCGAAGCAGCAACGATAGGCATCCACTTTTGAACATACTGCATAGCAGTATCGCTCTTTTTGCAGAAGAGTTTTAAATACTTATCTGCAAGTTCTTTATCACCCGACAAGCAGAACAAAAGGTATGTTCTTGCAACATCGGCAGATGCGTTGCCTTGTGTTGCGTGTGACCAGTCGAGAATATACGGAGTGCCGTCAGGAGTTATGATGATGTTTGACGGGTTGAAGTCGCCATGGCAAACCTTTTTGTGTTTTGGCATACCTTCAAGACGAGTGTGCAACTCGTAACGAGTTGTTGCGTCAAGGTCAGCCTCACTAATCTTGCGATTCATCTTGTCTTTGAGTTTGCCGAGCAACGGACAAGTCTTCGACTGAACTTCAAGTTGCAAATCAACGAACAATTCAAGATATTCGTCTTGCTTATCGGGGTTTTCTTCCATAAGTTGAGCGAGAGTTTTACCCTCGATGAAGTCGGAAACGATTGCCCATTTGCCGTCAAAAGTTGTAACTTCGTCAATCTTCGGAATGTTAAGACCGGTTTCTTCAATACGAGCGTGATTGAGAGCCTCGTTCAAGATGTCTGCTTTCGAGAAATTCTCGTCAAACACTTTAATACATTTGTCGCCGTCACGATACAAAGTTTTTGCTTTTCTAACAGAAATAACATTATCGAGTTTCATAAATCAAAGCCTCCTTATTTAGATGTGGGCATTTCCACTTCGACAAACTTTTTGCCGTAGTAAGCGTTCAAGTACATCTGCTTGATTTCGCTCATAAGCGGATAACGGGGGTTAGCGCCTGTGCATTGATCATCGAATGCCTGTTCAACCATATCGTCAAGACGGTCAAGGAAGTCCTTCTCGTCAATGCCGTAGTCTTTAATTGTTTTCTTGATGCCAACCTTCTCTTTGAGTTCGTCAAGACCTTTAATAAGGTTCTTAACCTTTTCATCGTCAGTCTTACCCTTGAATCCGAGATAGTCAGCAACTTCTGCATAACGAGCGAGTGTGTGCGGATGGTCATACTGCGAGAAAGTACCCATTTTAGCAGGAGTTTCTGCCGAGTTGAAACGGATAACTTCGTCTAACATAAGTGCGTTTGCAACACCGTGAGGGAGATGGTGGAATGCACCGAGCTTGTGAGCCATTGAGTGGCAAACACCAAGGAACGCATTAGCAAATGCCATACCAGCCATTGTAGCAGCGTTAGCCATCTTCTCACGAGCAACAATATCGTTCTGACCGTCTTCGTATGCACGAGGGAGATATTCGAAAATAGTTTTGAGCGCTTTGAGTGCAAGACCGTCTGTGTAGTCAGTTGCCATAACAGATGCGTATGCTTCCAAAGCGTGAGATACAGCGTCAATACCCGATGCAGATGTGAGTCCCTTCGGAGCAGACATATGGAAATCGGTGTCGATGATTGCCATATTCGGGAGAAGTTCGTAGTCTGCGAGAGGATATTTAGTACCCGACTTCTCGTCTGTGATAACTGCGAACGGAGTAACTTCCGAACCTGTACCAGCCGATGTCGGAACAGCAACAAAGTATGCTTTCTCGCCCATCTTCGGGAATGTGTAGATACGCTTACGAATATCAACGAAACGCATAGCCATATCCATAAAGTCAGCCTCAGGATGCTCATAGAGTACCCACATAATCTTACCTGCGTCCATAGCCGAACCACCACCGAGAGCGATGATAACGTCAGGCTCGAATGCTCTCATCTGTTCAGCGCCACGGATAGCACATTCAAGTGTCGGGTCGGGAGCAACATCAAAGAAGCAAGCGTGAGCAATTCCCATTTCATCGAGCTTGTCAGTAATCGGTTTAGCGTAGCCGTTTTTGTAAAGGAAACTGTCGGTTACGATGAACGCACGTTTCTTGCCCATAACAGTTTTGAGTTCGTCAAGAGCAACGGGCAAACAACCTTTCTTGATATACACCTTTTCGGGCGCTCTGAACCACAGCATATTTTCCCTTCTTTCAGCGACAGTTTTAATGTTGATAAGGTGCTTAACACCAACGTTTTCGGATACCGAGTTACCACCCCAAGAACCGCAACCGAGTGTGAGTGACGGAGCGAGTTTGAAGTTGTAAAGGTCACCGATACCACCTTGTGAAGACGGAGTGTTAACAAGAATACGACAAGTCTTCATACGAGCAGCAAACTCATCGAGTTTAGCCTGTTCGGTTGTTACGTTCAAGTAGATTGAAGATGTGTGACCGTAACCACCGTCTGCGATAAGGCGCTCTGCTTTTGCGAAAGCATCTTGAATATCTTTTGCACGATACATAGCAAGAACAGGAGAGAGTTTTTCGTGAGCGAACTCTTCGGAAAGTTCAACGCTTTCAACTTCACCGATAAGGATTTTAGTGCCTTCGGGAACTTTAACATCAGCGAGAGCAGCGATTGTGTGAGCCTTCTGACCAACAATCTTCGCATTAAGAGCGCCGTTGATGATGATAGTCTTTCTAACTTTTTCGGTTTCTTCTGCGTTAAGGAAGTAGCAGCCACGACGAGCAAACTCTGCCTTAACAGTATCGTAAACCTTGTCGAGAACAACAACAGACTGTTCAGATGCACAAATCATACCGTTGTCGAAAGTCTTTGAATGGATAATCGAGTTAACTGCCAAGAGAATGTCAGCAGTATCGTCGATGATTGCAGGAGTGTTACCTGCACCAACACCGAGAGCAGGCTTACCACTTGAATAAGCGGCTTTAACCATACCGGGGCCACCTGTTGCAAGGATAATGTCAGCCTCTTTCATAACGAGGTTTGTCATATCAAGGCTCGGTACGTCAATCCAACCGATGATACCCTCGGGAGCACCTGCTTTAACAGCAGCTTCAAGCACGAGTTTTGCAGCAGCAATAGTCGAGCCTTTTGCACGGGGGTGTGGTGAAATGATGATACCATTGCGAGTTTTGAGTGCAACTAATGTTTTGAAGATAGCGGTTGAAGTCGGGTTAGTTGTCGGGATAACTGCGGCAATAACACCAATCGGCTCTGCAACTTTCTTGATGCCGTAAGCCTTGTCCTCTTCAATAACACCGCAAGTTTTAGTGGTACGATATGCGTTGTAGATATACTCTGCTGCGTAGTGGTTTTTAATAACCTTATCTTCCACAACTCCCATACCTGTTTCTTCAACTGCGAGCTTGGCAAGCGAAATTCTTGCGTTGTCAGCAGCGATTGCAGCTGCTCTGAAAATTTCGTCTACCTGTTCCTGTGAGTAGGTTGCAAACTTTGCCTGTGCAGCTCTGACATCGGCAATTTTCGCTTCAAGTGCTTCAACACTGTCAACGATACCGTATTTGCTTTGTTCCATACCTGTTTTCCTCCATTTATTTTACCGTCGAAACGGTTATTTGACTCTTTTCTTTAAGTCTGTTAATATTTTAACAAACTTTCTTTCGTTTGTAAATACTTTTTTCTTATTTTATACGATTTTCGTTTTTATATCCTATAAAAGCAATTGTATATACACATTTATTATATATTTTACCGAATGTGTTGTCAACAAAATAGTTCATTAAAACCCGTATTTTGGAAATAAATTTTTTATAAGATAAATAATGAAAAAAGTGCTTGACGAAAGCACATTTATATTGTAGAATATATAAGAGAAACTGTATAAGGCAAAAATTCTGCCTTTTTGTTGGAGGGATTCGGATGAGAGTTATCACAGGTTCGGCTCGTGGCAAACGACTTGTCACTCCGAGTGGTTTGGATACTCGCCCGACTGTCGCAAAGGCAAAAGAGGGTGTTTTTAGTGCGATACAGTTTGATATTGAAGGTAGGCGAGTGCTTGATTTGTTCGCCGGTTCAGGTCAGCTCGGTATCGAGGCTTTGAGCAGAGGTGCTGAAAGCTGCACTTTTGTTGACAATGATCCGAAAGCGACAGCCGCAATTCGTGAAAACGTTGAAAACTGCGGTTTTTCCGATGAATCGAAAATCGTTCGTGGCGATTGGAAAGCATTTTTGCTTGGTTGTCCCGATGAATTCGACATCGTTTTCTTAGATCCGCCATACCACAATAATCTTGTTCAGCAGGCAGTTGAAATGTTGTCGGCTCGTACATCGGCGTATTGTACGCTCGTTTGCGAAACCGCATTTGACGAACAGTTGCCCGATGAACTAACCGATTTCAAGGCGACTCGCCGTTATAAATACGGTCAGTCGGCAGTTGTACTTTATAAAAAGTCTGACGAAATCCAAGAGGACTGATTTTATATGA
>CADBMQ010000034.1 GCA_902795765.1 Oscillospiraceae bacterium
CACGGAGAAAAGTCGTCTGATTCAAAATTATATTTAATTAGTAAGTTTGTAAGTGATGTGACAAAACAACCACACTCTTTGAAATAATGTAAGTCAGCATTCGGAAACTCAATTTCGTTCCATGCTGGTTTAGAATTAAGTTGCTCATCATATTGTTTCCATCTTTTCACTTATAACACCTTCCCGAAATACACAACTAAATTATATCAAAATAAGCTATAATAGTCAACAGCACACTATTAAAATTATAATTGAAAAACAAATTGTTGATTGTTATAACAATTTATGATATAAATATAAGATAAATATGCTGTAAAAGCATCTTTTGATGCATTGATACCAGGAGGGAAGATATGAGGATAAAAGAAGGATATATAAAGACTCAATCTATTGATGGATTTGTTGTTGTCCCAATTGAAGAAGAAAGTAAGAACAAAAAAATAATGCTCACTCTTAACGATACCGCATCGGAAATATGGGATATGTTGTGTGAGGAAAAGAATAAAGATGAAATTATTGCATTTTTGACGGAAAAATACAATGTTTCAGAAAAACAATCTGAAAGCGGCGTTAATAATGTTATTTCAACACTTTTAGAAGAAGGTATATTAGAAGAATGACCGATTTTTTAGAAGAACAAAAACAATTATGAAAAGGATTTTCATATGGAAATAATTGATGCATATGATTACTTAATACATCTTATCGCATGTGCCATACATAGAGAAGTGCCGAAATCTTTGCCTGATGGCATTACATACGAGCAAGTGTTGTCGTGTGCTATACGGCACGATGTTGCCGGTTTTGCTTATCTTGGTGTATTAAAAGCACAAAACAAACCAAATAGTGAAACTCTCGAAAGGTGGAAACAGCGGTATTTTATTGGTATTCAGCGAAATATAGAGCAAGAAGAAACATTAAAAATACTTCTCGATTCACTTCACTCCGAAGGTATTGCTACACTTGAAGTACAAGGAACAAAAGTGAAACGATATTATCCTTCGCCTGACCTTCGTATGATGGGTGATATTGATATTATAATAAAAAAAGAAAATATCACAATGACTGAAAAAATATTGGCTGAACTTGGATATAAAACTCTAAACCAAGAAAACCGTGAGATAAACGGTTATTTAGGCGATAAAAATATAGAAATCCATTCGGAGTTTTTCTCGGAGGGCTCTTCATATGGTAAGATTATAAGTGATCCGTTTAAGAATGCAGTTGTACAGAATGATTTAAACGCAACAGTTTCCGATACTGTTTTTTGGACCTATCATCTTCTGCATTGCTTGAAGCATTATCGTAGTTCTGGTGTTGGATTTCGAAGAATATTAGATTTGTATTTTCTTAAAAATAAAATGGAAAAAACGGCAGATATAGAGTATGTGAATAATATACTTTCAAAAAATGGATTTGCCGAGGATATAAAAGACCTTTTTGCTATTGCAGAATATTGGTTTGATGGTAAAGAAACCGACAGAGATATTTCCGAAGCAGTTGTTGCAATCAAATATGCAGGAACGCAAGGTAGTATATCCGTTCATATGAATAATAAATTCAAAGAAAAGCGATTTAAAAAGTTACGATATTTTCTGTATATGTTGTTCCCGACAAAAAACAAAATTTACAAATCGTATTCTTATTGTAAAGAACATCGCTATCCATACGTTCTTTGTTGGCTATACAGAGCAGTTCATATTTCTTTCAAACAAGGAAGAATTAAGACTCTCATTCGATATATCAAGAGAATAAATAAAGCAGATGTGAAGAAGAAATGAAAAAGAAAACTGTTGATAAAAATAATATATTCAAGAGCGACTCTTTTCGAAAATTGAAAGAAAACGCAAGAGAGGGTATGTTCAGCGAACTATTTTCTGATTGGAAATGGATATTTGGATATGTAAAAAAGCATCTTCGTCTTATTATTCTTTACTTGTTTGCGGGTATAATCGCATCAACTACATCAGTGCTATATTCCTATTCAATTAAAATGCTGATCAATCGTATTGTTTCAAAAGAGTATCAACATATAATTTTGCTTGCTTTAATTTTGTTGTTTAGTGTTGCATTAAATCTCGTTTTTCGAGCAGTATCTATGCGTATTGTAGCAAAAGTATCTAATTGGTGTCAATAATGATATTCAGTCGGAGTTGTTTAATAAAATCTTTTCGGCTAAATGGGAAGATGTTAACGGCTATAAAAATGGAGATATAATCAATAGATTTAACGATGATGTAAGAACAATCTCGCAAAATGCCGTGAGTTGGTTACCTGATATGGTAATCAATCTTTATACGTTTGTTTTGACGTTTGTGATTTTATGGCGAATAGATGTTGTTATGAGTTTGATTTCAATTATGGCGGCTCCTATCATGCTCCTAATTTCACGAGTTTTGTTAAAACGACTCCATAAAAGTCGAAAAGATGTAACAGAACTAAATTCCGATATGATTTCTTTCGAAACAGATACGCTCAATAATTATGAGATGATAAAATCCTTCGGAATACACGATTTTTATACCAATCAGATGAAAAAGTGGCATGGGGAATACGAAAAATCCAACCTTGAATACAATAAAAATGAAATAAAAGCAAGGATATCGATGTCGCTTACTTCATCAGTAATTACCATTATTGCACTTTGATACTGCTTTCTGCGTCTTTCAACGGGAACTTTATTATATGGCGATATGACATTTTTCCTTGCACAAAGAAACAACGTATCCAATCGTTTTAATTCATTACTTACTGCAATACCGGGAGTTATGAATAGCGCTGTTTCGGCACATCGTATTCGTAAATTGATGTCGATGCAAACAGAGCAGAGCGACAGCTGTGATATAAATACTAAGAAAACAAACAATGGCATTTCAATTGAAATAAATCATATTGGATTTTCTTATCAAAAAAACAATATTGTATATGAAGATGGGAGCCTTTGCGCACATCCAGGCGAAATTGTTTCAATTATCGGAATGTCTGGTGAAGGTAAAACAACTCTGTTACGCTTGCTTTTAGGCCTTGTTACACCAAATAAAGGCGATATAATACTCCATTTTTCTGATGGAACTCAGCAAATGGTTACAACAGATGTGCGAAAGTATATCTCCTATATCCCACAAGGTGGTAGTACAATCCTCGGAACAATAGCAGATAATATGCGAATTGTAAAAGAAAATGCTTCAGATGAAGAAATAATCGAAGCACTAAAAATTGCATGTGCGTGGGATTTTGTAAAAGATATGCCAAAAGGCATAAATACCTATTTAGGAGATAATGCAAGTGGCATTTCCAAAGGACAGGCGCAGCGTATTTCTATTGCTCGTGCAATTTTACGAAATGCACCGATTTTGATTTTAGATGAAGCAACCAGTGCTTTGGATATAGAAACTGAACAAGAAGTTTTGAAGAATATTGTTTCTTCGTGCCCGAATAAGACCTGTATTATTTCAACACATAGAACGAGCATTCTTGGACAAAGTGATCGTGTTTATCGCATTGAAAATAAGAAAATTGTTGAAATGAAATCTTCAAAGAGCGAATAATATATTTAAAACCTCGATTTGATACTTGTACAAATCGAGGTTTTTAGTTTGGTATATTGTAGCAAAAATAAATTATGTGCATTTATATTGAAAAACAGACATCATGAAAATCATTTCTGTAATTCACGATGTCTGTTTCTTTTTGCTTTTATAATTGACAACTACTTGTCAAATTTACCTATCTTCTCGGAAATATGACAATCCAAGATGAGCAGGCGGTTGATTTTCACGACGCTTTCTC
>CADBMQ010000035.1 GCA_902795765.1 Oscillospiraceae bacterium
TTGAAGTTGCCGGTATGACCGAAAGTGCCGATTGTATTGGAGACTTTTCAGTATGCGGACTTGAACTTAAACCTTATACTGATAAAAATGGTGACTGCCTTAGTGTTGTTATGAATGTAAAAATACGTGCATCTATAAAAGCATGGGAACATCATTGTGAAAACGTTGTAATTGACGCTTACAGCACTAAATATGAGTTGGACACCGAAAACCAAAAATCAAGTGTATATAACGTTTATCCAGCTGTTTGTTTTAGTGAAACTATGCAACAAACTTTTGATATATCAGATGGTGCAAAAGAAATAATTTCAATAAATTACGACAAACCAATCTTTAAAACAACTGCATCTGATGACGGAGCAAGAGTTTGTGGAAGTGTTAAAGCAAATATGTTGTATATAAACGAACAAGCAGAATGTTGTTCTACTCAAATGGAACTTGAACTTGATACAGTTAAACCTATTTCTAATAATTTTAATTCTGTAAAAACAGTTGCGACAATAGATAGTCAAACTTTTACATTGAACAGCACGAATAGTATTGAACTTAGGTGCGAGTGTAATTTTGAATTACAACCATCGTCATCTACCAACGAAGTGTTTATTACAAGCATTTCTCGTGATGAAAATAAAATAAAACAATCCGACTGCAACTGTGCAATGATATTATACTTTGCAAAAAAAGGTGAAAGCATTTGGGATATCGCAAGAAAATTCAACTCTTGCGCAGACGATATAATGCAACAAAACGATATAAAAAATGATGTGCTTGATATACCTAAAATGCTTATAATTCCGTCTATGGCGTAAAAGTGAAAGGAGATATTTAACTATGAATAGCATTTACGAAGATATTGCAACTCGAACACAAGGTGATATTTACATAGGTGTTGTAGGTCCTGTGCGAAGTGGTAAATCAACATTTATCAAGAAGTTTATGGATGAAATTGTTTTGCCAAATATCGAAGAAGAATATGTTCGCAGACGTGCAAATGATGAACTTCCTCAATCAGCAGCAGGAAGAACTATTATGACAACAGAGCCGAAGTTTGTACCGGAAGATGCTGTTGAAATTACACTTGAAGAAAAGGCTTCATTGAAAGTTAGACTTATCGACTGTGTTGGTTATATAATACCGAGTTCAATCGGATATATTGAAAACAATGAGCCTCGAATGGTTATGACACCATGGTACGAAGAACCAATTCCATTCAATATGGCGGCTGAAATTGGCACACAGAAGGTCATAAACGAACATTCTACGATAGGTTTAGTTGTCACCACAGACGGAAGCATAAGTGATATTGAACGAGATGAATATGAAGAGGCAGAAGAGCGTGTTGTAAACGAATTAAAGCAAATAAATAAGCCATTTGTTGTAATATTAAATTCAATTCATCCAAACGATAACGAAACAATTTTACTTGCAGAAAAATTAAGCGAACGCTATCAAACTCCTGTTTTGCCGGTTAGTTGCTCCGAACTTGACGCTGATGAAATCAAAAATATAATTCAAAGTGTTTTATTTGAATTCCCTGTTAAACAGATTGGCATTGATACACCAAATTGGATTAACTCACTCGATGTATCACATTGGCTTAGAAAACAAGTTTGCGATAACATTATCGAAAGTGCTAAAAATATAGAAAAAATTCGAGATTGCGAACAATTCAAGGAAAAACTGTGCCTATGCGATAATATTGTCAATGTTACAACGCAAGAAACAGATTTAGGTCTTGGTAGCGTAAAAATGCGTGTTGATTTAGATAGCGAACTTTTTTATAAAGTGCTTACCGAGCAAACAGGACTTGAAATCAAAGATGATCGCCAACTTATGAATAGCATAAAAGAACTTGCACAAGCCAAGAAAGAATATGACCGAATAAAAAATGCGCTTGACGAAGTAGATGCAACGGGATACGGAATTGTTATGCCAACCATTGAGGACTTATCGCTTGAAGAACCTGAAATAATACGACAAGGCGGTAAATATGGTGTTAAATTAAAAGCGTCAGCACCTTCTATTCATATGATGAAAGTCGATATAGCAACGCAAGTATCTCCTATTGTTGGAAGCGAAAAGCAGTCGGAAGATCTTGTTATGTCGCTTATGAGTCAGTTTGATGAAAATCCGCTTAAAATTTGGGATTCAAATATTTTCGGTAAATCTCTTCACGAACTTGTCAATGAGGGATTGCACTCTAAACTTGAACATATGCCAACCGAGGCAAGACATAGACTTGCACAAACTCTTGAAAGACTCATCAACGAAGGTTGCAGCGGTCTTATCTGCATAATCTTATAAAAAACGGCCCAAATGGGCTGTTTTTTCTTGAAGAAATAATTTTGTTTGTGTATAATAATATCGAGGTGAAAAAATGAAAATCGATGTAATTTGTACAGGTGGAACAATCGGAAGCAGTCTTTCAAATGGATATATTAAAAATTCAAGCGAGAACAATCAAAAATTGTTAAGTAATATTAGCGATGTAGATTTTAATATTATTGAACCTTATAACATTTTAAGTGAAAATCTGTCTGCGAAGCATATAAATTTGCTTGTAAAAACAATAAAAAATTCCCTTAATTTTGATTGCGATGGAATAATTGTGACTCACGGAACTGATACTCTTCAATATTCTGCTGTTGCGGTTCAGCTGTTGATTGGGAATATAGACAAAGCAGTTGTTTTTGTGTCAGCTAATTATCCGCTTGACGATGTACGCTCAAATGGATATGCAAACCTGCAAGGCGCTTTGGATTATATAAAAAGCGGAAACAAAGGTGTTGTTATTAGTTATAAAAATTCTGATAGTAAAAAAACCGATATTTTTATTCCAACGACTGTGTTGTCACATAATGAAATGCTTGATAATATTGTAAGCGTACCGAATAATGTAAAAATTCCAACTTATGATATAGAATTATGCTCAAATCCGCAAATTCTTGTAATCGATTGTCATCCTGCAGATTTTTATGATTATGATTTATCGAAATATCGCTCAATATTAATTAAACCGTATCACTCAGGAACATTGAATGTTGAAAACGAGTACTTTAAAGTCTTTTGCAATAACGCAAATTTGAGAAATATTCCTATTTATGTATCCGGATGCAGAGAAAACGATTTATATATCACTTCAAGTGAATTTTCAAGTTTAGGAATACAAGTTTTAATAGATATTTCGTTCCCTACGGCTTATATGAAACTTTGGATTGAAAATTCTTTAAAA
>CADBMQ010000036.1 GCA_902795765.1 Oscillospiraceae bacterium
AGGAAATCCGAGTATAAATCCCATCAAAATCATACCATCCAAGCCAAACAACTCTGCAAATGGATTTAGAAATTCTGCCGACTGTGAAAGCAAAGACGCTCCACCGACATTTATATTTGCAAATAGCCATATTATTGCACCAGCAGGTGTGGCAACAAGTACCGCTCTCGAAAGAACAAACACAGTTCTATCGAGCATTGAGCGAACAATCACTCTGCCGAGTTGAGGTCTGCGATATGGTGGAAGTTCGAGTGCGAAAGTCGATGATTTGCCTTTTAAAACAGTTACCGACAACAATTTCGACACTATCAATGTTACAAAAACGCCAACTATAATAACCGCAACAAGATTTATGGCTGAGGCAACTGCACGAAGCGGTAAAATAACAGCGCTGACTAAAAACATATTGATTACCGAAATCAACATCGGGAATCTGCCGTTACACGGCATAAAGTTGTTTGTGATAATTGCTATCAGCCGTTCTCGTGGCGAATCAATTATTCGGCACCCTGTTACGCCACACGCATTACAGCCAAGTCCCATACACATAGTTAATGCTTGTTTTCCGTGAGTTCCGGCTTTACGAAAAGCAGAGTCTAAATTGAAAGCTATTCTTGGAAGATAACCTAAATCTTCAAGCAAAGTAAACAACGGAAAGAATATTGCCATTGGAGGTAGCATAACACTCACAACCCATGTTAGAGTGTTATAAACTCCATTGATTAGCAAACCTTTTAAAAAAAGTGGCATACCTATTGCTGTTGCACCTTTTTCAAGCAGTCTTCCAATGTATGAAAACATAGACGAAAGCCATTCTGACGGATAATTTGCACCGACTGCCGTTAGAAAAAATATCACACATAGAAGTCCGAGCATAATCGGTATACCCGTTTTTTTTGATGTTAGAACACGGTCGATTTTACGATCACGCAATGTGTAATCCCCACTAATGAGCGTCACACATTCACGCACAATATATTCACACCGATGAACTATTGCCTGTGCAATAAGTTCACGTGCTTTTTCCTTTTCTATTATAGCAGATATTCCCTCTATTTCAAGTGGGATTTCACAGTTTTTAGCTATCTCACAGACAAAGTCGATGTCCTGTTCAATCAGTTTCAATGCAATCCATTTTGGTATATTTCCACATTGCTCAATTGCTTTATCAATTTCGAGCGGATACTCGGTCTTGACACTAAATGTCTTTCTTTTATTTTCGGTCACTTCTTTTACCGCATTACGCAACTCATCAATTCCCTCTCCGCTCCGTGCCGATGTCGGAATTACAGGCACTCCAAGATGAAGAGTGAGTTCGTTAATATCAATTTCTATGCCCTTTTTTCGTGCCTCGTCACATAAGTTAAGGCAGATAACTGCTTTACTATTAACTTCGAGCAGTTGCAATGTAAATATTAAGTTACGTTCAAGATTTGTAGCATCCATCACGATAACCATACAATCATAGTTACCAAAGCACAAGTAATCTCTTGCAACACGCTCTTCTTCTGACGATGCAGTTAGTGAATATGTACCCGGCAAATCAACAATTGTATAATCACTTCCTTGATACGCATAGTGACCAAGTGCGGTTGAAACTGTTTTGCCCGTCCAATTTCCCGTATGCTGATTTAGCCCCGTCAGTTCGTTAAACACGGTACTTTTTCCAACATTCGGATTACCTGCAAGTGCTATGACTACTGAATTGTCTTGCGAGAATTTTTTAAAAGTTGGGGCATTCATTTTTTCGCTCCTCCTTAAAATATGTTCGAAAGGACGAACTTCGCCGTCCTTTCGTTTCATACACTAACATATATTTGTGCGGTATCTTCTTTCCGCAATGCTATCAACGCACCTCGTATTGAATAGGCTATTGGATTTCCTGTCGGACTTTGAAGAATTGCCTGAATCTCTGTTCCCGTTACGAGTCCTAAATCAAAAAGTCGTTTTTTCATTCCATCATCTAAATTAACTTTCTCAACATAGCCTATATCTCCAACTCGAAGTTCGCTTAAACTTCGTATATTCTGCACATTTCAGTACTCCTTTACTATAAAAGTGCAAATGCACCTTTGCTATCATACTATGCTGTTGATTCTGTTGCGTGACTTTATCACTATAAGCAGTTCAATAGCATAGTATGTGACGAGAATATTTTTCGGGAGGTGCAACGATATTTGAAAGTTTCGGTGTTTGACGGTGGAGATATGCGTTTTATCTATCTTAAAAAATTGTTGCAAGATGATGGTTTTGAGATTGACGATAAAGCGGAAAACATTATTCTACCGTTGCCATTAAACGAATCTGCTTTTAGGCAGTTTGATTTTTTTAGTAAACTTTGTAATCGTGATTTAAACGGCACTAAAATATTCGGTGGTTGCGTATGCGAAGCGATACGAGATCATTTTGAAAAATTGGGTGCTGACGTATATGACTATATGCAAAGCGAGAGTGTTTTGCGATTTAATGCATCGCTGACAGTTGAAGCCGCTCTCTGTATTGGCACTGAAAAATCTGACTGCGGTTATATAGGTTCTCATTGTCTTATAACCGGTTTTGGCAGAATTGGTATGCGATTGTGTTCAGCTCTACGGTCGCTCGGTGCAAATGTTACTGTTGCAGTAAGAAATTTTGATAAATTTCCAATTATTGAGTCGGCCGGTGCTATCGCTTGTGATATAAATAAACTGCCATCGCTAAATGAATTTGACTTCATATTTAACACAGTTCCGAGTGTTGTAATTACCGAAACAATTCCAAGTGAATGTACTGCCATTGAACTCGCAAGTAAAGACGGATTTGCAAATATGCAAAATGTTATACTCGCAAGAGGATTGCCCGGAAAATATTCTCCCTTATCAGCAGCGAAAGCGATACACATTTCTGTATTGGATTACTTAAAGGGGGAAGATTGATGAATTCCGTCAGGGTTGGGTTTGCTATGTGCGGTTCATTTTGCACTTTTTCGCAGGTCATACCCCAAATTGAACATTTAAAAGATGCGGGTGCAGATATTCAGCCGATAATGTCTGAAACCGCTTACTCAACTGACACTCGATTTGGTAATAGTATTGATTTTATACACAAAATAGAAACTATATGCCAAAAACCGATTATACACAACATTAAAAGTGCTGAACCTATTGGACCTAAAAAACTGCTCGATATACTCGTTGTCGCACCTTGTACAGGCAATACGCTATCTAAAATTGCAAACGCAATCACAGACTCATCTGTTACAATGGCGGTTAAGGCTAATCTTCGCAATGAACGCCCTGTTTTGCTGGCTGTTTCAACTAACGATGGATTGTCTTCGAGTGCATCGAGTATCGGTACACTTTTATGTAAAAAGAACGTGTTTTTTGTTCCTTTCAGACAAGATGACCCATACAATAAGCCAAGGTCGCTTGTGGCTTATTTTGAACAAATTATACCCTCAATCCACAATGCTCTTGATGGTAGACAAATTCAGCCTTTACTTTGCAAATAACCTTGTGCCGATGCGGTTTTTTATGCCCATCGGCACTTTTTATCGGTACGCATATAAAAAATAGTTAAAATTTTGTCATTTTATTTGCATTTTCAATAAAAAAGGTATATAATGTGTTTTAAGTTATTATGAAAGGAACGGTTGGATATTTATGGAAAATATGGTAAAACGTATTCTTGAAATAGACAAGCAGATGCGTTCACTCTCTGTTGACACCGATTCTTGCCGTGCACAGACTGAAAAAGAAATTGCTGATGAAATTGCTCGAATTAAAGACGAGTATAATGATAAACTTGATGCTCAGCGCTTAAAGATTAAAAAGATTGAATCTGAGGCTGCTGATAAAAAGTTGGCTGAACGTAAAGCTGACGCTGAAAAAGAACTCGCAGAGATGCGTTCGAAAGCTGATAGCAATATGTCAAAATGGGTTGACGAAATTTTCAATCGCACTTTGGCATAGCATTTAAAAGCAATCCCTACTGAAAGACGGTGGTTTTATGTCTTCTGCTTCTGTTGCGGTACTTGTAAAGTCCCGTGCTAAATTTGGCAGGCGACTGACTAAAAAGAATTATAACGATTTACTCGCTTGTAAAAATGTGAGCGATATTGTTACATATTTAAAATCGAATACTCATTATAGTAGTTGTCTTGATGGTTTGCAAGAAGCGGCTATTCATCGTGGAAATGTCGAGGCTCTTTTGAAACGACACATCTACACAGAGTTTGCTAATCTTTGCAGTTTTGAACGTTCGGTTGGTGAACACTATTTTGAATATCTGCTACTTCGCTCAGAAGTTGACCAGTTGCTTGTGTTTTTGCGTTATTTTTACGCAGGAAAACCAAACGAATATCCGTTCTCTCTTCCCGACTTCTTCAAAAAATCTTCTAAAATAGATGTATCTGCTTTAACTCACGCTTGTTCATTTGACGAGATATTGAATATTTTAAAGCATACCAGATTTTACAAACTGCTTGTACCGTTTAAACCGCAAAATCCTGACGAGATGCCTGATTTTACTTTCATTGAGTCGGCATTGGACAGATATGTTTATGCAAACACTCAAAAACTTATTGAGAAAGATTTTATAGGTAATACCGAAAAAGAATTGAAAACAATACTCGAAGCACAGGCTGAACTCGATAACATTCGCAAAATATATCGTGCGAAAAAGTATTACGACGATACAACGATAGATGAGATTAAAGTTATGCTTAATGACTTAAACCTTTATCTTTCCAAAAGAAAGCTTAATGATATGGTTTGTTCTCAATCTGCTGATGATGTTTTATTGATGCTAAAAAAATCTCGATACAGACACTCTATGAAAAGTGAAGATGCTTTTCAAATTGATGATTTTGCTCGTCGATTTTTGTAT
>CADBMQ010000037.1 GCA_902795765.1 Oscillospiraceae bacterium
TGATTATTCGTGGGATAAAAAAGATATTTTTGCCGTTTTTGCGTATGAATTCGAACTCTTACAATTAATTTAAATCATATCTAATTTACAAGATTTGTTTCAAACGCTCTTTCGCAATATCACACCAACGCTGTTCAAGTTCAATTCCGATCCAGCGGATCTTGTGACCCTGTTTATTCAACTTTTCACAGCAGACGCCCAATGTACCAGAACCATGAAAGGGGTCAAGTATAATCCCTTCATAAAACCCATCGTTATTCTTTGGACAATAAGCCTTGATCAACTCTGTTATTAAGGATTCTGGTTTTTGTGTTGGATGCGGCGTCTTTTCTCCTTGGTATAATTTTCCTGCAAGAGTTGGGAAAGCCCACACGTCGCCACGCATTGCACCTAACGGATTGGGTTCCCATTTTACACGTTCTCCGCGAGAGTTTTTATAATAAACGGGATTTTTTAATCGTTCCGTACTCTTATAGGGGACACGCACATCATCAACATTATAGGTCCATTTTTTAGGAGATTTGGAAAACCACAAAAAAGGTTCATACTGAGTCAAAGGTGCGGTGGTCAGCCTACTGAATCCATTTTCATAATACCAAATGTTCATGCGCCTATAATTCAATCCGGATTCATACATAATAGACTGCACAAAACCAATATAGTGATGAATTCCGAACCAGATAAGACTACCGTTTTGGCAGAGGAGATCTCGGCAAAGCGCGATTCTTCTTCGGGTTACGGCCAAAAACTCATCCAGCGACAGCTTATCGCTGTCATTGCCAAAGTCCTTATTTAGGTTATATGGTGGATCTGTTAAAATAAGATCAACTTTCAATCCGCTATCAAGCATTTCTTGCAGAAGGATATCAGAGTCGCCGCATATAATTCCATTGTAATTCATGCCGATCACTTCTTATCCTTTCTGAAAATCAGAATATATTGATGGTGGATATTCTCAACATAAGCGAAAGGATAACCGTAAGGGAGCAACGTTTTGTGGTTTTGCAGAAGAACTTTAACGCCCTGTAAAGTCACTCGATACCCATCGCTGGTTTCGCGTTTGTTCATTGCCTGTATTAAATCACTATGAAAGCTGATGAATTCAGATTTGTTTCTGAAATCAGAAACAACTAAACACATATATTTCTTAGGGCGCAAAACACGTGCACACTCCATAAATATATCATCGACCAAAATCTCAAGGAATTCTTCGTACGATCCTACATTTGCCAAATCGTTTTCATCGTCGTCAGAATAGTTCGTAGCAAGATTGTTGGCCACGCGCTCCTTCATAACTTTATGATCCGCTTTTTTATTGAGGATGGACCAATATGGAGGGCTGGTTACCATAAAATCAAATGAGCTACTAGGGAAGCGTTTTAATTCCTCTCTCGAATCGCCCAAAATGAATTCGTGTTTTTCTGAGGTTCCTTCACCAACTTCAACCTCAAGGCGCTGAACAGCTAAGTCTCGCCAGCGGGGTTGCAATTCTATGCTTGTGCATAGACGGCCCTCTAATTCACAGGCTTTGGCAGTAGAGCCTACACCACCAAAGGGATCCAAAACGCGCATACCCTTTTTTGTGAAAAAAGTAATGAGATGCGCTATATCCTGGAAAGAGTAAGGTGCAGGATGTTGACGCTCGATTTGAGCGTGTGGATGTTTTGCCCCTAACCCTTTTTGATAAAAAAAGCTTTTTGTTTCCGGCAACCATTGTGAGCCGTTCAAATCATTCAATGTGTTTCTGGGATCAACAGGCTTGTCATCTGCAGCAGGGATCTCATCTTCGATATCAGCGGTATCGGTCATTGAAGGCATTGAACTCTCTGTTTCTGCCGTAGGCTTTAACATATACGGGTTTTGAGGAGCTGTAATATCTTTGCTGCTTTCTTTAAACGCCTTTAATTGAGCAACCTCAAAACGACGCTGCCCTCCTGGGGTCTTTGAGGGTTGGAGAATGCCCTGTTCAATCATTCTGTAAACAGTAGAAATACTAACTCCAAGTATTTCTGCTGCTTTTTTTGTTCCAACTATTTTATCGGACATAAAGTAATCTGCCTTTCTATGCGTTAACATTACGACTATCAGTATACCACTATAGCTGAAACTTGTCAACACTATTCAACACTTATCAAACATTTCTATTTCATGGGCTCTAAAATCCCCAACAGTTTATCGCTTACTTGTATATCTCTGTCAAGTTGCCAAGCTATAACCGAGCGAAGATCCATATTGTCATAATCTAAGTAATAAGTAACATCATCTGGCATAAGTAAGCAGCCGTTCCAGTTCAACAACATTAAAGCACCAATTGTTATAGTGCTGATAGGAATATCCTCAACGGTTTTTACGTCTTTTACTACCTGCCAATATCCCTGTCGAGCATTGGGAAGTTGTAGACATATAACCAGAGGCGTATTCTCATCTTTTTCAATACCGTACCTTGTATATAGCACTGCGATGTCATCCAGAATTCCGCGAGAAGCATCTAATGTTTCTCGGCCAAATTCAACTTCTACAGCACCGAAACAGTTATCCGCGGAAGCATAAACTGCATCCATTCTGGTATACACATCTCCAATACGACGCATGGCACTTCGGCAGCCGAGAGAAATCAGAAGATTTCGTGCAATGATATTATGGTAATTACTTCTAATGCCCATCAATTTTTCATAGATACCCTCGAGAGGCTGGTCGGACTCCATGACGGAGATCCCACTTTTTCTAATATCCTCAAGTTCCTCGATTTGCTGCTTCTGCAATATAACTGTTGCATTATCGGTGCTACGTCGAATTTGATTATCCGAGATGTCTTTATTTACTTTGACAACGCCATCGAAATAAACGGCACCTATTGGGCATCGATTGATGCATATGCCGCAATTTATACATTTTTGTGTATCTATGATAGGCGTGTCGGAATCGGAGTCCCATTGGATTGCTTCAACGGGGCATACATCCAACGACTTGTCATTGGGAAAGTTTTCTACCTCTCCACACATAATATCTTTAGGATCAAAACGCATACATTTAGGGTTCGTGCAACCAATACACCCCAACTGCATATTGCGGCCATCAGGGAAGTGCGCTATTGCCGGAGCGTCAGGCCTATATTCAATGTGCGAGGGTATCGCTTGAAGAATGGAAATGTTTCTTCTATTAGCAGTTTTCGAGAATACGCGCATTCATCAATCCCTCCAATTCATATAATTTTTCTTTGTCAAATCCCTTTTCATCTACTAAAATGCTTATGGATAGTGAAAGCAAAGAGTTCAGATCAATTACGCCTATTTTGTAACCGTAGGTTGCTTTAATATCTGAAATCAATCTACTGACCTCAGCACGTTCATTAGGCATATGATACCCAACAGCAAGAGTAGACACTTCGGGGGTTGTAGAATGAGTCTGACGTGAAAGAAGAATTATTTTGTTCTCCAGCGCCTGCCGGATCGCCTTGATCGAAAGATGTTGTTCTTCTGTAGGAGATTTAATCTCAATTGGAATACTCCGAACCGGATCATCAATAATAGCGTCCCATCGCGCACCATTATCACCAGGTCGAGAGAACGAACATTTGAATCCCATTATTTTAAAGAGTGTAGCAATTAAGGGATAAAAAGTTGTCTGAGTAGCATCTGAATAATATTCAAAAAGCAGAGCTACAATTTCGTTGCTGGAATAGCCGGATGCCAACAAATCATTGACTCGACCAAGGAAATCAACATCTTCGGGTTCTGTCAATAGCTCTGTGGCGGCACCTTCCGGAATGTTTAAGTTCCATACCTGCATTGCCGCAAGCGCTTCACGCTCATTTACAGCGCTTTCAAATGTATCAAAACTGTGATGTGAATCAGTTCCGACTCCCAGCTGGATACCAAGGGCAGCTTCAACACGCTGCCGTTTCAATGTCTGGCAGGGAGAGAACAGTAAATCTTTGTTGCCGATTATGTGCATACAAGCAGACTTGTCTGCCTGTATTTCTTCTTCCACGCTGGACATATCATAGCCAGATCTTTGCAACATGGAGTAGGTACCTAACCGAATTAAAGCTTTTTGAGTGTCCTCGTCAAGCTGCTCATATTCGTCCAGCCGCATATCATGCATATCCTTAATCGCATCATATACTTCGCGTCCATGTTCCGTGATACGAAGGCAGGACATTGATCTTCCATAAAGTGTTCTGTCAGTTACGCTTTCAACCCAATTGCAGCTTTTCATAAAAGCAATAGGCAGACGTGTGCAATTATCCACAGGATCAAGTTTCACACCAAGGCTATCAGCCAAATCCGAAAAAGCGCTCACCAAACGACGCTTATCTCCACGGATAGAGCGAATAAAACGAAGCATATTTTGATATTCATCCTCATCTTCGTCGTTAATGCTCATAGGGCCTAGACATAGTTCGTGTTTATACATCATACCGTCTAGATCAATAAGTGTTCTGAGAGCACATTTGAAAAATCGAACTTTTTCAGTATAGCTCATGTTGTCAGTCAATTGTGTGGGATTATTAATTCCGAGAACACACTGTTCATACAAGCGTGAACAATCTCCAACAGACAGAGCTACATGGATACCAATGTAAGTAAATACCAGCGGATATGAAGATTCTGTACTATATGGTGTTACCCACCCAAGCATACGAAAAACTTCCGCATACATCTTTGCGTTCATTTTTGCGGAATTCATGCTCTCTTGATCGGTATGGCTAAGACGTATAGCATCGTCGCCAGCATAACCGTACGCTGTCATCAGTTTACTTTGGGCAATGACCACTGCCATATCATCTAACGTAAAATATGCTTGAGACCCAAGCGCAGCATAGAGCTGTTTTATCACCTGGATCTGTGTGGAATACTGCGTACCGGGATTTCTAAATCTAATCATGCTGAAACCTCCTGGTTATTTTATAGACCGGCAAACAATTCACTTAATGAAACGCCCAGTCCATCAGCGATCTTCTTAATATTGCATATGGATATATTTCGCTTCCCGGCCTCAACAGAAGCAAAATATGTTCGGTCCATCCCTATGCTTAGTGCAAATTTTTCTTGACTAATACCGATTTTATTACGCGTCTCTTTAATGCGCTCTCCAAGTTCCTTTGTAATCATAAAGATACACCTCCGATATAATATTATACAAGTATACGGATTATAAAACAACGGATTTTAAGCAACAATACGAAATAAGCATTTCGTTACCATACTGTTATATTATTAACCTGAATCAATATAGCTGAAAATTTATATTGTAATACTTTGCTGATCAAATTAACAACTAAATTTCAATAATATGGAGGTATGTTATAATCATCTCTTAAAGGAGTTGAAAACATGAGAACTTACACCCAAGAAGAAAAGCAAGCGGTCATTGACTGTGTTATATCCGGTGAGCCGTCGGCGCGTATCCTTGCTGACACCGGCATACCCAAGAGTACATTTTACAATTGGTTACGCATTTATAGAGGGGAGCAAAACGCTGCCAACAGGAGAACAGTGGACATCCGCAATTTTCATTTGCTTGAAAACAAAGTTACACGTTTGGAGAGTATCGTTGAAATTCTCAAATCTGCAACCTGCACGTCGAGATCACCATTGAGACAACGGCTATATGCTGCTGAACAGCTTTACGGCAAATATAATGTGCATGTAATCTGTGATGCATTTGACATTCCCCGCGGAACATTTTACAACCACGTTCTCCGTAACAAGAAGGACAACACGTGGTATGCGAAACGTCGGGAAGAACTACGGCTTCGCATACAGGAGATATACGATGAAAGCAATCAGATCTTTGTTGCTGCCAAAATTGCGGCAGTTATGAAAAGCGAAGGATTCAAAGTCAGTAACGAAATGGTACGCACGCTTATGCGTGATATGGGGTTAGTCAGCATTCGTCAATCGGCGAAGAAATTATACGAGGACGAAGGACGCAAATACAAAAATCACCTCAACCAAGAGTTTGACACGTGCAAGCCGAACGAAGTGTGGGTTAGCGATGTTACATATTTCAAGTACGGAGAAAACGCTTATTACATTTGCGTGATTATTGACTTGTTTTCACGTATGGTCGTGGGCTATAAAATCGGAAAGACCAACAGCACGCAAATTGTAAAATCAACTTTTCAAATTGCCTATAAAGCTCGTCAGCCAGATTCGAGTTTAGTTTTCCATACCGACCGTGGCGGTAACTACCGTTCCAAAACGATGAACGACTATATGCGGTCACTGCACATCACGCACTCCTTTTCAAGAGCGCACGTGCCGTATGACAATTCTGTAATGGAATCGTTCTTTGCTTCTTTGAAGCGCGAGGAATTGTATCGGACGAAGTATCGTTCGGAGGCAGACTTCCGAAGTGCGGTGGACAAGTACATAGTTTTTTACAATACCAAGCGACCACACAAGAAGCTGCAATACAAGACTCCCGAACAGAAGGAAGAGGAATATGCCTTGAAGGACGCGGGTTTATAAGACACGTGCAGATAGACTGATGGGTTCGAAAAGGTTTGTTTTTTAATCTTCTAATTGCAAAATTTAAGATTTTCTGTTTTTAGTCCATCTGATAAAAAGAAAATGCGACCTCGAAAAGCCGCATAAATACTGGGTTTTATAATAAAAACACCATTGAGTCTGAACCCCTGGGTTCAGATTTCAATGGTGTCTTTATATGGTGGGAGCGGGTGGATTCGAACCACCGAAGTCAGAGACAACAGATTTACAGTCTGCCCCCTTTGGCCACTCGGGAACACTCCCACATATTAAATTTTTTGCTTATAAAAAGCAAATGGAGCTGGTGGACGGACTCGAACCCCCGACCTGCTGATTACAAATCAGCTGCTCTACCAACTGAGCTACACCAGCGTTAACGCTTAATTAATATATCACAATTTAAAGGCTTTGTCAAGGGTTTTTTATAATTTTTCTAAAAAAAATAAATTTCAACAATAAAGCATATAAAAGACGATAAAATACGCACCAAGTTATGACATAAACCCCACGACCACCTAAATATAATATAAGTATAAGATAGCGAAGAGGTGCAAACAAATGACCGTGTATGCGGACATACTTTTTGCCACAAATTTGGTGGTAAACTATCTGCTTTTAGCGTTGTCAACGCAACTCGTTCGGCAAAATCCAAAACGACTGCGACTGCTTATCTCTGCCGTTGTTGGAGCAATAGGCTCGTTTGAGATGCTGTTCCAACTGCCAATCTACATATCAATACCGTTCAAATTCATTTTATGTATGTCAATGACTGCCATAGCAAACGGCATCAGCAACCGAAAAATGTACCTAAAATCAACACTTGCATTTTTAATAGTCAGTTTCTCGCTCGGTGGAACTCTGACTGCCGTTTTAAACCTGATAAACACAAGCAATGCAAGTGCAACCTTGATGGGAGTCTATTTCAATATCAGTCCACTTGTGCTGATAATCCTAACTGTGTTGGCATATATAATCGTGCTTGTTTGTCAACGGCTCACGATGAAAGTGCAGATAAAAAATGACCGCTACAACATTGTGATTACTTGCACCGACCAAACGCTGAAATGTATGGCGCTACTCGATACAGGCTCGTCAATCCACGATGTATATACAGGCAATCCAGTCGTAGTGGTGTCGTCCGATCTTCTAAATCAACCACTAACAAACCAAAACGGCTATCGTTTTATACCGTATTCAACAGTTGGCGAAAACGGAGTGCTTGAAGCGTTCCGACCAAAGTCGGTGGAAGTCGAGATAGATGGCAAATTTGTCACGTTTGAAAATGTAACGGTTGCAAAAAGTGCCGAACCACTTCAAAACGGATTAGGTGCTTTGTTGCCGTCAGATATGGCAATAAAGTTATAGAAAGGACTTGTCTTATATGAAACTGTTCAAAACAATAATCGAAAAATTTATGGCATTTATGGAAAAAATCGATCCGATGCCGGTGTATTACATAAATGGACCTGTCAATCTGCCCGAACCACTAACAACGGAGGAAGAGCAGTATTGGCTATTAAAATACGGCGAAGGCGACCTTTCAGCACGAGATATGCTTATAACCCACAATCTGCGACTTGTCGTATATATTTCACGCAAATTTGACGCACCGGGGGCGAATATCGAAGACCTGATTTCGATTGGCACAATAGGACTCATCAAGGCAGTCAATACGTTCCGTCCCGATAAAAACATAAAACTCGCAACGTACGCCTCACGCTGTATCGAAAACGAAATTTTGATGTTTATGCGCAAAACCTCGCAGTATAAGAATGATGTCAGCATAGACGAGCCACTCAATGTCGATTGGGATGGAAATGAATTGTTGCTCTCCGATGTGCTTGGAAGCGATCCCGATGATGTGTCACGGGGAATAGAGCGAGAGGACGAGCGAAATATTGTAAAACAACTCGTCAATCGACTTCCCGAGCGAGAAAAACAGATAATGCAGATGCGGTTTGGATTTAACGGCTATCGAGAGCATACGCAAAAACAGGTAGCAGAGTCGCTCGGCATTTCCCAAAGTTATATCTCACGGCTTGAAAAGAAAATTCTCGTCCGTTTGAAACAAGATTACGAAAGGAGTGTAACAGTATGAAAAAAGGAACGCTTTAAGCGTTCCTTTTTTGTTAGAATTCAACTTTTAAATCTTTAAGTCTGCAAAGGAATTTTGAAAACGCAGTATAGTGGTCGTTCACATTCGGGTGCCAGTCGCCACCAAGTTGGTTACATTGAAGTTCCTTAACAACGTATGAGTTTTCGTATGTTTCGTTAAGACGTTCGTACAAAGACGGAATATCAATTTTTTGATTTTTGAGCGGATAATCGTTAATGCCGTAGTTAAAAATAAGTTTGCAGTCGGGATTTTTTGCTCTAATGTCATCAATAATCTTCTTTGCGTTTGCAAACATATCGTCAGTCGAAATAGTAGCATCGTGATTTTGAGTGAAATTCCAATCGTTCGAGCCGAGATTGATAAAAACAGCGTCAGCCTTGTAGTTGTCGAAATTCCATTCAACGCCTTCTTTCGGCAAAGCCTTGTCATAAAAGTCAGCCCAAATGCGGTCAGTACCTTCGCAGTCCTTGAAAATGCCGTAACCCGAAGCCGCTGCAACAGTCATTTCTGCATTAAAGTGGTTGCACAAAAGCGATGCAAAAGTGCGATAGCCGTGTTCGTAGTTGTTGAACGGACTCGGATGGTTGCGGTTTGGATGAAGGTTGCCGTATCCACAAGTAAGCGAGTCGCCGTAGAATTCAAATTTAAGTGGCTTGTCAGCAGGGCGGTCGAGCAATTCGCCATCAAATTCGATTGAGTCGAAGCACACGCCGTTACGGTTGAACTCATTGAGTTTAACAATCTTAACGATATGCTCACCTGTAACACCACTCAAAGCGGTAAATTCGGTAGCATCGAGCGGAACGAGAAAATTCTTCATATCATCATAGTTGTTGTCAACCATAACACCAATATGAACATCCTCAACCTCTGCGTAGTTTACAAATTTACATTTAACAATAACGTCACTTTTCAAGTTAGCGTGAAATTCAAAACCTGCACCGGTGCATTCGCCTTTAAGCGAGTCGCCATCATAGGCGTATCTGCCAATAGGCTTAATTTTGCTATCATTTAGTTTTATGTTCATACAAAAGCTTCCTTTATAGTTTTTCTTTCATTATATCAAACCTTAAAAATGATTGCAACAATTTATATAAAAAAATTGGATAAAATCACAAATTTTAGAATTTTGAATAAATTATAAAAGAAACAGAAAACGGAGTGATTTTATGAGTGAACTTAAAGATATGCCAAAAGTGTTTTTGGGAGCGACAAGCGAGAACGGATTTGTGAATAGATTTGCAGATGTGTATAAAGAAAAAGACTGGCGAGTCTACATAATAAAGGGAGGACCGGGATGTGGAAAATCCACTTTTATGAAGCGAATAGCAAACGATTTTGCCGACAAAAATCCAATACTTTGCCATTGTTCGTCCGATGTTGATTCGCTTGACGCAGTAGTTTTCTCTGATATAAAAGTGATGATTGCAGACGGCACATCTCCACATATTTTAGAGCCGAAACTCCCTGCTGTCAAAGAGCGAATTTTGAACTTTTTCGATATACTCGATAGCGAAAAATTATATAAAAAGCGATATGAAATTGAAAAGGCATTTTGCGAAAATGCGTCATATCATAAAACTGCCGCAAACTATATAAAAACTGCGGGTGTTTTGCTTCGTGACCGATTGAAAACTGCCAAGCATAATTTCAATCAAACCAAGGCGGAAAACTACGCAAAATCACTTGCAAAGCGTTTGATAAAA
>CADBMQ010000038.1 GCA_902795765.1 Oscillospiraceae bacterium
CTACTGCGAGGGACACACCGAGCGTTGCATTCGCACCAAGTCGGGATTTGTCGGGTGTTGCATCAAGTCCGAGCATTGCGTTGTCGATAAGACTCTGCTCTAACACGCTCATTCCGCCTATGACAGGTGCGATTTCGGTCATAACCGACTCGATTGCACCTCTCACACCTTTACCTCCATAGCGTTTTTCATCGCCGTCACGCCGTTCAACTGCCTCAAATTCGCCTGTTGACGCACCCGATGGCACTTGTGCGATACCGACCGCTCCCGACTGAGTTACTATTATAACTTCAACTGTCGGAGTGGCTCGTGAGTCGATAATTTCGAGTGCTTTTATGCTTTTAATATATGGCATTTTAAATTCATCTCCTTTTTCTTATTCTTTGCAAAAACTTTTTCAAAAATACGCACGAAGTATTACAAAACTGTATTTTATTTTTAATATTTACCGCTTGTAAATGTTTTATATTTGGTTTACAATAGAATAAGGCGGTTTCACCGTTTTAGAAAGAAGGATTTTTATGAGCGAACTTAATATTGTTCTCGTTAATCCCGAAATTCCACAAAACACGGGCAATATTGCTCGAACTTGTGCCGCTACGGGTGCAAGACTTCACATCATTTTACCGATGGGATTTGCGATTGACGATAAAAAATTAAAACGTGCCGGTCTTGATTATTGGCATCATCTCGATTTGACATACTACGATTCTCTCGATGACTTTTTCAAGAAAAACGACGGTTCATATTACTACTTCACAACAAAAGGAGAAAACCTTTACAGTGATGTGGAATATCCCGATAAATGTTATCTATTCTTTGGGCGGGAAACAAAAGGTTTGCCCGAAGATTTGCTTTTTAAAAACAAGAAAAACTGCGTTCGTTTGCCGATGCGTGGACCTATTCGCAGTTTAAATCTCAGCAACTCGGTTGCTATTGGCGTTTACGAGGTTCTTCGTCAATGGAACTTCCCCGAACTCAAAAACAAAGGTAGTCTTACGCAGTTTAACTGGGAGGACGCAGAATAAATTTTCAAAGGAGTGAGCAGAATGAAAAAATATATTGCATTATTGCTTTTTGCCGTTTCTACGGCTTTTTCGCTCTGTTCTTGCTCTTGCTCGGATAGTAGTAAATCCGACTTGAAAATCACATTTTCACATTCAACTCAAAGCCCGTCAACTGCGATAAACAGCACAACTGCAACAAGTGACGCACAGGAAAACACAAATTCGTCGGACAAATCGAAAAATAACAACAATCAACAAAATGTAATTCGCTTTTCAACTGCGGTGACAAAGCAAGACACAACAGGTTCTTCTTACCTTGCTTTTGACGTTTTAACTCCGACGCAGTATAAAATTTACGATGAAATCTTGCGTGGAATGAACAGTTTTCAACCGCTTATGGATTTTAAAGATGTTTCCGAATTTGATTTGATTTACGCATACAACGCTGTAAACAAATATAATCCGTCAATCTTTTGGTTTCCGAAAAAATACGAAATCATTCACTATTCAGGTGGTTTCAACTTAAAGCCACATTACGAATATACAGAAGAGCAAGTTGCGGGTATGAAACGCAAAATTGATACGAGTGTTAATTTGCTCCTTGCAGATATTCCGGAATCTTCCAACTATAATTTAACACTTGCTGTTTATGAAAAATTATGCAGCTCGGTCAGTTACGATAAGAATTTGAATTCGGAATCAAGTACGATTTATGGCACTTTGGCGTCTGGAAAGGCGACCTGCGAGGGTTACGCACGTACCTATCAATATCTTCTCCAACTGCGAGGTGTGCAATCGGTGCTTGTTTGCGGAAATGTTGATAACACAGGTCATATGTGGAACAAGGTTTTAATTAACGGCGAATGGTATAATGTTGATGTTACGCTCGGTGACTCGGACGACATTTTAAATCACGCTTACTACAATCGCACTGATGCCGAATTTCAGTCCGACCACACAGCCGACCGCATTATCAAGTCGACCGACAAGGTTACTCTTCCCTACGAACTCGATTTTAACGTTCCGTTGCCGAGTTGCAACTCAACTCTGCGTGGGTATTTCCAAAAAATCGGAATGTTTATCGAAAAAAACTCCGACTTTGAAAAGGTTATCGCAGATGCTATCAAAAAAGGTGGCGACGAAGTTTCGACCTATGAATTTGGCACTTCTGCAAGTGTTTCGGCTCTGCCGAAAAAAGATTCTGCCGAGTTTAGTGCATTTGCAAAAAAGGTTTTGAATGCAGTCAGAAAAGTCAGCGACAAATCTGTTTC
>CADBMQ010000039.1 GCA_902795765.1 Oscillospiraceae bacterium
TAGCCAGCTTGGAAGGCTGGAATTCTACCATTGAACTACACCCGCAACTCAATTACAAAATATATTTTACCACATAAATTTAAAAAGTCAAGAACTTTTTTCAAAAAAAGCCAATAAATAGTTCTTGACCTTTTTTTGAGTATATATTATAATTGTAGTGTAAATATGTGTGAAATAAGGTATTGCCTTGAAGAGAGGAATAAACATAGGCGACTTTTTTGAAAACGACTATGACGTAACAAAACCTTTTGAAAATCCCGTACCTGAGTGGAGTTATGATGCAGTTTGTAAAGCAGGTTTTGACCATGTCAGAATACCTGTTCGTTGGTCTATCTGGACAGACGATGCAAACGGTTATAAGATAAATGAAAAGTACGCACAAGAGGTAGAGAATTCTGTAAATATATACCTTGATAACGGACTTGAAGTTATCATAAATGTTCATCATTTCCGTGAGGCAATGGATGCACCAAAAGAAAATAGTGAAAAACTTTATGCGATTTGGGAACAGGTTGCAGAAAGATTTAAAGGCTATTCGGACAAACTCATTTTTGAAGTTATGAACGAACCGACTTGGCGAACAACTGCCGAGGAGTGGAACGAAGTTCAAAATGAGTGCGTAAAAACAATCCGCAAAACCAACCCGACTCGTAAAGTAATGGTGTGCGGAATTGACTATTCGGGTGTGTTCGCAATGGACGATCTTGTTCCGATTGAAGATGATAACCTTATCGGTACATTCCATTATTATTTCCCACTTGAATTCACTCATCAGGGCGCAGCATGGTCTCCGACTTATGTTGACTTGCGTGATGTTGAATGGCAGGGAACAGACGAAGAAAAAGCGAACGTTGTTAAGACTATAACCGAACACGCAGTAGCGTGGAGCAAGAAATACGGTCATCCTGTAAATCTTGGCGAGTTTGGTGTGTATGGCAAGTACGCAAAAATGGAAGATCGTGCTCGTTGGACAGATTGGGTAACAAAAATATGCGAAGAAAATGACATTTCTTGGTCATATTGGGAACTTTGCCGTGGTTTTGGTTGCTTTGAACCTGACGGAACACAAATTAAGCCACTTATAGATGCGCTTACAAATAAATAAAAAGAGGGAAAGATTTATGAAAGTATTAGTAACAGGCGGTGCCGGATTTATCGGTAGCCATACATGCGTTGAACTTCTCGAAAACGGTCACGAGGTAATTATTTTTGATAATTTCTATAATTCCTCACCTGATGTTATCGAAAGAATTGAAAAGATTACAGGCAAATCTGTAAAACTTGTTGAAGGCGATATGTGTGACGCAGAAACAGTTGACAAGCTCTTTAAAGATAATGAGTTTGAATGCATTATTCACTTTGCAGGACTTAAAGCCGTTGGCGAATCGGTTGCAAAACCTGTATTCTATTATGACACAAATATCGGCGGTACTTTGAATATCATCAAAGCAATGCAAAAATATGACGTTAAAAAACTCGTGTTCAGTTCATCTGCAACAGTATATGGTATGAACAATGTCGCACCATATAATGAAACAATGCCGACATCTGCAACAAACCCATACGGTTGGACTAAACTTATGATTGAGCAGATTTTGACAGATACAGCCAAAGCACAAGGCGATTGGCATATCGCATTGTTGCGTTATTTCAATCCGATTGGCGCACATTCGAGCGGTCTTATCGGCGAAAAACCGAATGGTATCCCGAACAACCTTATGCCGTATATAACTCAGGTAGCAGCAGGTAAACTCGAATGTCTTAACGTATTCGGCGATGACTATGATACACACGACGGCACAGGTGTCCGTGACTATATTCACGTATGTGACCTTGCAATCGGCCATATGAAAGCGCTTAATCATATTGATGAAATTGATGGCGCTCGTCAGTTCAATCTCGGAACAGGCGTAGGTTATTCGGTACTTGACATCGTAAAAGCATTCGAGAAAGCAAATGATATCACAATCAACTATAAGATTGCACCAAGACGTCCTGGCGACATCGCAACATGCTTTGCAGATACAAAACGTGCATACGATGAACTCGGATTTAAGACCGAGCGTTCACTCGAAGATATGTGCCAGTCTTCTTGGAACTTTGTAAAAAATCTTTATAAATAAGTAGAAAACCGCTCGAAAGAGCGGTTTTTGCATATTTGCTTGACTATGAGCATAATTCGTAATATAATTTAAGTAAATTATATGAGAGGAATATCAATAATGTCTGCGTGGATTGAATCACCGAATTTAAAAACATTCGTATCGTGGATAACACAACCGCATATAATAACAAGTTTTCTTGTTGCAGTGGCAGCCGTGATATTGATTGTGCTGTTCAATAAAATCGGCAAAAAATATAAAAGTACTAATACCTTGAAAGGCCAAAAAGGTACAATCATTCAAGTTATCTTTAAGGTATTGAAAGCAGTTTTAGTTGTTGTAGCGGTGCTTGTCATTTTGCAGATAAATGGCGTAAATGTTACCTCAATGATAGCAGGCTTGGGTATCGCAGGTGCGCTTATTGGTCTTGCACTTCAAGACTGGCTAAAAGATGCAATTATGGGCATTCATATAATGTCCGACCGCTTTTTCACAATCGGCGACTGCGTTAAATATAAAGAAACAGAGTGCATAGTAACAGGCTTTTCGCTTACATCAACTAAATTAAAATCAATAGTTGACGACACAGTAATAACCGTTTGCAACCGCAATATAATGGAAATTCAGCGAATAGAGAGTACTCTTTTAATCGATATTCCGCTTGGATGTACAGAAGATAGAGAAAAAATAGATGAAATAATGAAAAAAATCTGCAAGGAGTCGGAAAAATCCAACCTTGTCGGCAAATGCATATATAAAGGACTCAATTCAATCGAAAGTTCGTCATATACTTATCGTTTGAAAGTGTCATGCAAGCCGAAAACTCGCCACGATTCACGACGTTTTGTTCTAAGAACAGCACTTGACCTTCTTAATAAAGAGGGAATTTACACACCATACGATAGAATTGATGTAAAAAATATCGAAAAATAAAAATAGTAGTTGACAAAACAATATATTCGTGATATACTTTAACCAATATAAAGATTTAAAACATTGAAGAATTAAACCGTTGAAGTGGAGATAACGGCGAAATATGTCTTTACAGAGAACCTGCGTTGCTGAGAGTCGGGTAAGAAACAGTTCGTCAAATGGGCCACAGAGGGCGTAGTCAAAGGCTAAAGCCGAGTATTCTGCGACGTGTAGGCATACGTCAGTTGCCAAGGGTATGTTAGTATCCTGTAAAGTGCACAGAATTTCTGTGAATTCAAGGTGGTACCGCGGATAGTTTATTCGTCCTTGACAGATTATAGTCTGTCAAGGGCTTTTGTTTTATGGAGGTATATATGAAATTTCTACCAAGTTTGTTGGAAGTAAAAGAATTTGCAAAACAAGATAAATACAATGTTGTACCCATTAGTTGTGAGTTCTTGTCCGATTTTATCACACCAATCGAAGCAATGCGAATTTTACAAAATGTTTCAACACATTGTTATATGCTTGAATCGGCAAGTGACAATGAAAAATGGGGAAGATATACCTTTATGGGATTTGACCCGAAAATGGAAATAACCTGTATTGACGGTCAGATGCAAGCGGGCAATATCAAGTTAAAAACTGATAATCCGTCTGAATTTTTGCGACAAATTTTGTCTGACTATACAAGCCCGAAACTCGAATATTTGCCGTCATTCACAGGTGGTTTGGTTGGCTATTTTTCGTATGACTACCTTGCATATAGCGAGCCGACAGTAAAGCGAGATGTAGAAGATAGTGAACAGTTCAAAGATGTAGATTTAATGCTTTTTGATAAAGTCATAGCATTTGATAATTTTCGTCAAAAAATCATACTTATCGTAAATATGTCGCTTGAAGATGCTGAAACAGGCTATCAAAAAGCGACAATGGAGTTGATGCAACTCTACAATCTTTTGAAAAACGGCGAAAAGAAAAAGGAAACAAGCGGACGACTTTTGTCCGAAGTGACACCGCTTTTTGATAAAGGAACCTACTGTGGAATGGTTGAAAAAGCAAAACATCACATCAAAGAGGGCGACATTTTCCAAATAGTGTTGTCTAATAGATTAAGCGCCAATTTCGAAGGCAGTTTGCTCAATACATATCGTGTATTAAGAACAGTAAACCCGTCACCGTATATGTTCTATTTTTCGGGAACAGATGTGGAGGTTGCAGGTGCATCTCCCGAAACACTTGTAAAACTTGAAAACGGTGTTTTGCATACATTCCCACTCGCAGGCACTCGTAAAAGAGGCAAAACTGATGACGAGGATAAAGCACTTGAAAAAGAGTTGCTAGCCGATAAAAAGGAACTTGCCGAACATAATATGCTTGTTGATCTCGGCAGAAATGACTTGGGAAAAATCAGTAAATTCGGCACAGTCGAAGTTGAAAAACTCCATTCAATCGAGCGATATTCTCACGTTATGCATATAGGCTCAACTGTTAGGGGAGAAATTCGTGAAGAGTTTGACGCATTAGATGCAATTAGTGCAGTTCTACCTGCTGGAACACTTTCGGGTGCCCCAAAAATCAGAGCGTGTCAGTTAATAGGTGAACTCGAAAACAATAAACGAGGAATATACGGCGGTGCAATCGGCTATATTGACTTCACAGGCAATATGGATACCTGTATCGCAATCCGAATAGCCTATAAGAAAAATGGCAAAGTGTTCGTGCGAAGTGGCGCAGGAATAGTCGCAGATTCTGTTCCCGAAAAAGAGTTTGAATAGTGTATAAATAAAGCGAAAGCGGTTGTAACCGCACTCAACTTGGCAGAGGA
>CADBMQ010000040.1 GCA_902795765.1 Oscillospiraceae bacterium
CTCGGCAAGGTAGTTTATCTCAAAATTTCGCTCGAAGATATGCTCAAACGAATAAACAACTTTGAAACGAGAGGAATTTTGCTCCACGATGGGCAGACACTCGAAGATATGTACGCAGAGCGATGCAGTTTGTACGAGCGATATGCCGACTCGGTTATCGAGTGTGACAACTCGTCAACAGTTGAAAACACCGCACATAAAATTATGGGTATGTAAAAAAGCGACGGTTCAATCCGTCGCTTTTTGATTTTGTGCTATATAATTTTTTAGTCGGGAATTTCTTCGAGCTCGACAACTTTATTATCATTCGGCTTCGGCTTGGCTGTCAACTCTATCAAACCTGCTGAATAGCGTGATATAAGCATAGCGTCCATTTCGTCAACTTCACCGTCACCGTTCACATCGGCAACTATGAGTTGGTCGGGTGTTAAGTTTAACATACCTGCCGAGTAGCGAGATACTAACATAGCGTCCATTTCGTCAATTTCACCGTCGCCGTTTACATCGCCTTTTGAAGTTGGTGGCGGAGTCAACGAAACAAACTTAAATTCGTTTGAATCAGCATACTTTTCTACAGATGAGTTTGCATAACCGCAAATGGTGAGCATACACAAAACGCAACACACAATATTGATGATACTATTTTTTCATATTACCTTTCTTTATGCACAGTACCAATTCCAATCAAGTTTGAATGAGTTGTCAGCCGACCTATACACGAACATTCTGCCCTTTTCCGAGCCGTCTGTATAATAGTAGTAAGCGCCAACATCGGTTTTCTTGTCGCCATTAAAGTCGCCCGAAACAACTCTGCCCGTCAAGTTGTCCGAGTAGAAACCGCTCGGCATATACCACCAATTCCAATCAAGTTTGAACGCATTTCCAATCGACCGCCAAACGAACGCACGAAGTTCGCCCTTGCCGTAGTCGTAGAACGCACATATATCCGACTTTTTGTCGTTGTTATAGTCCCCCGATGTCACACGAAAATCGAGTTTGTCGGCATAAAATCCCGACTTCATATACCAATAGTTCCAATCGAGCTTGAAATCATTTCCTCTCGACTGCCAGACAAACGCACGGCATTCGCCTTTGCCATAGTCATAGAACGCACAAACATCGGCTTTTTTGTCGCCGTTGAAATCTCCTGCGGTCACTCGTGAGGCAACACGATCGGCATAAAATCCCGACTTCATATACCAATAGTTCCAATCGAGTTTGAAATTACTTCCCCTCGACTGCCAGACGAATGCACGACATTCGCCTTTGCCATAGTCATAGAACGCACAAATATCGTCCTTGCCGTCTGCGTTAAAGTCGCCGACTGCGATTTTGTCATTTATATGCGACGGGTAGAAACCGTTTTGCATATACCAGAAGTTCCAGTTAAGTTTAAATCCCGTACCTGTTGACTCCCAAACAAACGCACGGCACTCGCCTTTGCCATAATCATAAAATACGCAAATATCGTCCTTTTTGTCGCCGTTGAAATCCCCTGCGACAAGACGATGTGTGAACATATTGACATTAAATCCTTTACCCGAGTTCCAAACATTCGAACGCTTTGTGAACTTCGATTTGTCGGACGTGTATAAATCAATCTGCGTGACGAACGGCTCGTTCATCGTGAACTGTGCAACATCGTCAACCCCGTCGCCGTTGAAGTCGCCCGAAACTGTCGGCAGATAAAAGTCATCACGAATGGCGGTTATGATAAATCCGTCAACATTATTGCCCGAACAGTAGTATTTCGAGTATCCTGTTAGGTCAACTTTCGCTCCGTCCGAGCCTTTTTGGTAGAAGATATAATAAGTTCCACCTGCATCAGGATTGACAACGAGCGGTTTTTTGCTTGTGTACGATTTGATTAAATTGATGTACTCCTCGTAGCAGACATTGTGCTTCATTATATAGTCGGCGTGGGGTATGCCAACCTGACGAAAATGCCACGGTTCGGGATTGACGCCCGTAATCGGTTGCTTTTCTGCCGTGTATCGCAAGATAAAACCGTACTTTTGGCAGTTGTTTCTAAACCAAGACTGATTTCCCTTGCCTGTGAACGCCTTACTGCCATACGAATCGGTATAAAAGTCGATTGCATAACCCGAATGGTGTTCGCTGTATCCGGGTCGGGTAAACCATTTTAATGTTTCGGTCAAGCCCTGTCGCTCGACAGACGCATCAAAATTGCGTTTTTGAAGCTCGTATGTACGAAATCCCGAGCAAACTCCAAGAAACTCGTTCGGGTAAATCGACTTATAATCCTGTGTCATAAGATTGAACTCGTTAAGAGTAAATCGGTCGCCGTCAATGTCGTCAAACGAAACGATAAATTTGCGATTTGGCAGGTCAAAGCACTCAATTATATCGGTGCTTTGGTTAAAGTTGTATGCGTGGTCGTTGTTGATTAAAATGTTCTGCCCAACCGACACCTTACCCGCTGTAACAACACAGTTATTCGGCACGGCTGAAAACTTATTCATATAAAGGGAAGTTTGCGTATTATTCGGTATGCTTTCTGCGCTGACAGACATAGCCATTTTCGGCACTCCGATTATCGCATTCGATAATAAAAGCAATGTGCATACTGCCTTGCGTATAAATTTCATAAAAAGCCTCCCTTATTAACCTTATTATATATAATTATAACACACAATATGTGAATATTTCAACAACAAATAAAATCCGCAGACTAATCTGCGGATTTTACTGCTATTTATTTACAACGTACAGAACCAAAATTCTCAAATCGGACATATCAAATTTGCCGTCTGCATTCAAATCAAATTTCTCTGTAAACTCACCTGTTGCTTCATTATCTGCAATCTTAGCGAGTGCCAGTTGTGCGTCCTCGACATTGACAACACCATCGCCATTGATATCTGCGCTCACACTCGGCTTTGCCGTTGACGGGACAGTCGGTGCGCTTGTCGGAATGTTGATGTCGGTTTCGGTTTCGAGTGAGGTTGTTGGTGCAACTGTCGGTGCAGTTGTTTCGGTCACAGTTCTCTGTGCGACAGTGATTTTCGAAATTGTCACATCAAGTTCGCTGAGTCCACCTTGGAAATTCTGCACTTGCAAAACGAAACTCGACTTCAACTCATTCGGTACACGAATTAAAATCTTCTTCGTTTCGCCTTCTTTAATCGACGGCAAGAGATTGTCGGGAATATCGCCGTTGATATTGTGTTTTATGTTGACTGCACAAGGATTGCCGTTTCCGTCACGAGCAACTGCGACTTTCACAGTAAATATGAGATAGCCACTGCCCGATTTCGCCTTGCTGACTGCCGATTTTGCAGAACTTCTTTCGTCTGCGGTCGGCTTCCAAGTACAGTTGAGTTGCTGACTCTTGAAGTTTTCGAGTTGGAATCGTATTCCACCCGATGCACGACGAGGGCTGACACTTTGCAAGTTCACAGCGCCCGACTGCCAACCTTCGGTTTGAGCATAGCCAAGCGACGCCCACGAATAGAACACATCGCTTGTTGCCTCAAAATGGTCAACATTTTCGGTTATCGGTTTATACGGAGCAGTTGTCGGTTGAGTTGTGCGAACAGGCTCTTTGCCGTTGATTGCCGCTTTGATTTCGTCAACAAGTCCGTCCGATGTCCATTCGAGTGTGTAGCGGTTCAAGTTTTGATACCAACCGCCGTCATCCCACAAGAACACGGGAATTTGATATTTAGTTGCAGTATAGTAATATGCGTTTGCCCATTGGCATTTAAAATTTTCGGCTTTCTCCTTGCGAACACCAGTTTCGCCAAACACAACTGCAACTCCATTCTTTATGAGTTTGTTGCAAATCGGACGCATATTCTGCTCGAAAGCATCGGGATCTGTTGTTTCGCTATACCAATGTATATCGACAATAGTATGGTCATCGGGTATGTTGAGATTGCCCCACTGATGCTCGTACCATTGAGCGCCGTAGGTTGGGAGCATAACATAACGCTCGTCATTATATCCGCCACTATTACGAACAACGTTCATAAAATCGAAGTAAAGTTGATTTATCTTGTCAAAATACTCGTCGTTTTGACCCCACCAATCGTTATTTGCGATAATTTCGTTTCCTGCCTCTAAAATAAGGTGGTCATCGTAATTTTTGAAACGATCGGCAATCTGCTTCCAAATAGCAATGTATTTAACACGAATTGCTTCCCAATCCTCGCCCGACTTGGTTATATCAAGCCATGCTTTGTCATCGTGGTGCATATTAACAATAACGTACATATTGTTAGCATAGCAATAGCCGACAACCTCTTCGATACGATCCATCCACTCGTCACGGATTTTAAAATCGTTCTCGTCATCTACCCATCTATACCACGAAACGGGAATACGAACTGCGTTGAATCCTGCATTTCTGACTGTGTTGATTATTTGATATGTAGTTACGGGATTGTTTGCAGCGGTTTCAATGTCAGTTACCGTGCAAGTATCGTCCCAAACTGCGCCGTAATTTTTGCCTGTGTTTTCAAATGTGTTGCCAAGATTAAATCCCATTTTAATCTTCTTGACAAAATCGACTGCCGAATCGGAAAAACTGATTTCTGCCATTGTCGGTGTCACAGCAAGTGCAAACAAAAGTGCAATCGCAATAACAACTGATGTGATTTTCTTCATTGTATAAAATCCTTTCTTATCAGATGTAACCATTTTCTATTATAAACGCATTTTATCACTCTGTAAAGTAATATTTTTCTTTTTGTAATCTGCGACAAAATGCAGATAATATTTTTAGTTATATTGTATGATTGATTTTCCATAATATGGGTTATACAAAAAGTATTTTATAATAATTATTCTAAAAAATCCGACAAAAACTTGCAAAAAAGTGACGAAAGTTATTGAAGTTTTCCACACACTTTTGAACATTCAAAAGTGTAAAACTCCGCAAAATGGTATGAAAACGGCATTTTTTATGTGGAAAACTATGTGGAAAATGTTAATACTATTGGTATTTGAGCATATTGTACTAAAAAATCTGCAAAAATTATATAATCTGACCTAATATGAAAAATTTATATAGACAAATCGAAATTTATATGGTATATTTATTATACCTTATTATGTGAAAAATATCGAATTTATAAATAAGAGGGGTTTACCTTGGTTAATTTGAAAAGAATTATTGCTATCATCGGACTTGTTTTTCTCGACATTTCTTCGGTTGTATTGTCGCTTTTGTTTGCGTTCAAGACGTTTGCTCGTTCAAGTCCAACGCTCATACCGCAACAGTATTTGAACGATAATTATTATCTCTATCTCATCTTAATTTTCTCGGTTGCTCTTATAGTTATAAACATTATCTGCGGAAACTACTCGACTTCCTTGAAGCACTATGGATTTGGAGAGATAATCAGAACAATTGTCGCAATCGCAATTTTATTTGGTATAACAACAATCGTAATTTACGCATTCCAGACCGACCGTCTTTCACTCGGTCTTATCGTTCCGATGAACCTTGTTATGCTCGTGGTTCAGGTGTTCGGCCGTTCACTCGTGCGTTTCGGCAACGAAGTTAACGCGCTTGTTTCAACTTCCGCAAAAGCAAAAAGCGGTAAGAGCCACAACACAATTATCTTCGGTGCAGGCGAAGCAGGTGTTTCGCTCTACAACAGAATTTACCAGAATAAAGAGTCAAATCTTTACCCCGTAGCATTTATGGACGACGATCCTTCGCTCGTTGGCAGAAAAATTCACGGCTTGCCCGTACTCGGCGGTCTTGAAAATCTCGCAAAATCTATTGATAAATACGAAGCAAAAGAAGTTATCGTTGCAATTCCGTCTGCATCAAAGCAACTTTTGAAGCAGATTATGGAAGTTTGCCGTGAGAAACGTTGTATGATTCGTCGTTTCGGTACTATCGACGACGTTGAAATCAACAAGGCAAAAGTTACCGACATCAACATCGAAGACCTTCTCCGTCGTGACAGTATTTCGCTTAATATGAATGTTGTTCGTGAGTTTGTCGAAAACAAAACTGTTATTGTAACAGGTGGTGCAGGTTCAATCGGTTCGGAAATTTGCCGTCAGGTATTGCGTTTCGGTTGTAAGCACTTGGTTATCTTCGATATCCACGAAAACGGTCTTTTCTTCATCGAAAACGAACTCAAAGCAGAGTATGCAGGTAAATTTAGTATGCGTCTTGGCTCAATTCGTGACATCAAGCGTTTGAACGAAGTGTTTGACGAATTCCAACCGCAACTCGTGTTCCACGCAGCCGCTCATAAGCACGTTCCGATGATGGAATACAGCCCTCGTGAGGCTATAAAAAACAACGTAAAAGGTACAATAAATACGGCTCAGGCTGCTATTATGCACAAGGTTGAGAAGTTCATTCTCATCTCGACTGATAAGGCAGTTAACCCGACCAATATTATGGGTGCGTCAAAACGTATCGCAGAAGAGTCAATTCAGTTGCTCGATAAAGTCGGCGACACCGATTTTGCGGCAGTTCGTTTTGGTAATGTACTCGGCTCAAACGGTTCGGTTGTTCCGTTCTTCCGTAAACAGATTGCGGCAGGTGGCCCTGTAACTGTTACCCACCCCGATATGCGCAGATACTTTATGACAATCCCCGAAGCAGTTCAGCTCGTGCTTGAAGCAGGTGCTATGGCTCACGGTGGCGAAATCTTCGTACTTGATATGGGCGAACCTGTTAAAATTTACGACCTTGCTCGTGACCTTATCAAGTTGTCGGGCTTGGAACCTGACGAAGACATCGAAATCGTGTTCACAGGCTTGCGTCCTGGTGAAAAACTGTTCGAGGAGCTTTCAATCAGAGGCGAAAATATGCAGAAAACTCCAAACGGCAAAATCTTCATTATGGCGCCGATGGAATTTGACGAAGTTCAACGTGCAACTCAAATTAAAGAGCTTGAATCGTCGGCATTGTTCAGTCCCGACATCAACGATATGTTCGCAAAGGTTAAGGTGCTTGTTCCTACGTTCCACCACAACCCCGAAGGCAAAACATCTATTGCCGACAAGAAAGAGAGCGAGGTCAACTAATTGAAGCGATTTGAAGAACTCCCCGAGAGATTTCAAAACGACGAATGTAAAAAATACTATAACTTGCTTAAAAAGAAGAGGGTTTCCCTCTTCTTTAAGCGTTTTTTTGATATTGTTGTAGCGTTTTTTGTGTTGCTTGTGTTTTTAATTCCGTTTTTGATAATCGCACTCATCATAAAGTGCAGTTCGCAAGGTCCTGTTTTCTACCGTCAGGTGCGTGTCGGTCGCTACGGCAAGGATTTTCGCATTTTCAAATTCCGCACAATGGTGCAGAATGCCGATAAAATGGGCGCTCAACTCACAGTTGGCGAACGTGACCCGAGAATTACAAGTGTTGGTCACTTTTTGCGTAAAACCCGTCTTGACGAGTTCCCGCAGGTGCTGAATATCTTGCTCTGTCAGATGTGCCTTATCGGTGCAAGACCTGAGGTGCCAGAGTATGTCGCTGTTTATGACAACGCTATGATGGCAACTCTTTTGCTCACACCCGGAATTTCGGGAGAGGCAAGTTTGCGATTTAAAAACGAGAACGAG
>CADBMQ010000041.1 GCA_902795765.1 Oscillospiraceae bacterium
AAACCGATTGCATCAAGTTCAATTCGCTCTGCCGACCAGTCATTGATTTCCTCTTCCGAGAAATTGAAGATACCGATTGCCACATCGCCGTTTTCAAGCACTTTTGCATAAACCATACGATCGGGATCTATCGGCTTTGTGCTTTCGGTTGTGTACTGCAAAAGCGAGAACGGAACGCAACCTGCCTCGTCTTGATTTATCTCGATAATGTCACGATTTTTGAGTATTGCCGATGTCTGCTCGTCCATATCACGAATATCGCATCCAATCATAAGTGGTGACGAGAAAAGCGCCCAACAGTCATCAATTACAATGTAGTTATAACCACATTCTGCAAGTCCACTTTCAACCAAAGCGTCTGCCGACTGCTTAATGAGTTCCTCGTTGATTTCCCAACCGAATGTATTCCAAGTGTTCCAACCCATAGGGGACGATTTGCTACCATAATAATCTTCCTTTCAACTTGATAAAGTTTTGTTTTGATGTTATTATCATAGCAGAAATATCGTTGCATTTATATTGCATTTTGTTGCATTTATATGGATTATTTTTGCATATAGGAGTTTTTATGGCAGATTTAATTTGTTGTGGATTAGGAAATCATGACTGCTCGGACGGACATTCGTGGGGTGTTGGTGTTCGCACAGAGTACATTTTTCATTATATTGACAAAGGTTGTGGATATTTAGAGTGTGATGGCGAACGCCATACAGTTGGCGAAGGGCAGATTTTCGTAATCTTCCCCGACACGCCCGTCAAGTACTATCCAAATCCCGAAAATACGTTTTTTTATCGGTGGGTGGACTTGCGTGGCTCACTCGTTCAGCCACTAATCGAGCAGACTTTTCTGACTCGCAAAACCCCCGTAACTCCATCAATTTCCGAAATGCGTGAGTTGTTTTTGTCGGCAAAGTTGTCGGAAAACGAGCAGATAAACGGCTCGATACTCGAACTGCTCGGCAGATTGATAAAACTCTGCCCAAACAATCAGCAAAAAGTCGAAACAGACCGAGCCGACCGAATAGCGCAATACATTCGCAACAGTCTGCACAGGCAGTCGCTTAACACTCAATCAGTCGCAGATTACATCGGATTGAGCCGAACGCAGTTATACCGCATTATGAAAGAGAGTTTCGGTCTTTCGCCCACCGAATTCATCGAGCGAGAGCGAATGGATAGAGCATTGAAACTGCTTAAATCGGGCAGAATTTCGGTCAAAGCAACGGCTTATTCAGTCGGCTTTCACGACTCGCTTTATTTTTCCCGAATATTCCGAAAGCATTATGGTGTTCCACCGAGAGAACACGAAAAAATATCGCTCGACTAAACTCGTTTTTGTTTGACATCAAGCGAATTTAGTGATATATTATTAAATTGAAAACGATAAAATCGAGGTAGAAAAATGAGTATAAACGGCAGGGCGATGACTTCGGGGTCGCCATGGAAACATATTCTGCGATTTGCACTTCCCGTGCTTGCAGGCTCACTTTTGCAACAGTTGTATAACACAGTCGATACTATCATTGTCGGCAAGTTTGCAAGTGAGGAAGCATTAGCGGCAGTTGGCACAACGGGCTCGTTCACATTTATGTTCCTTGCTATTGCAATGGGATTTTCGTCAGGTAACGGAATTGTTGTCGCACAACACTACGGCGCAGGAAACGAAAAACAGGTTCGTGCGAATGCGTCAACGGGCATTATTTTGATACTTGGAATGGGACTTGTGATGTCAATTCTCGGTGTGGTTGTTGCTCGTCCGTCATTCGAGCATCTTTTGGGCGTGCCGAACGATATTATCGACTTGACGCTCGAATATTTCAAAATGTACTCGCTCGGACTTATTTTCCAATACGGCTACAACATTTTCTCGTCAATACTTCGTGCAGTCGGCGATAGTGCGGCAACTTTGTACTTCTTGCTGATTGCATCGGTCACAAACATTTTGCTCGACCTTTTGTTTGTTGCTCAATTCCATTGGGGTGTGTTCGGTGCGGCACTTGCAACGAACATTGCACAAGCAGGTTCGTTCGTTTCGGCATATATTTATATGATAAAGAAATATCCTGTTTTTCGCTTTAAAATTAAGGAATTCACATGGAGTTTCAAACTCGCTCGTAAAACGCTGACGGTTGGTTTCCCGATAGCACTTCAACTCATCATCGTTTCGTGCGGTCTGACTTTCATTCAAAGAGCAGTCAACAGTTTCGGCAAGGTTATGACTGCATCGTACACAGTCGGTCAGCGAGTTGAAATGTATATGAATTTGCCGGGAACTGCGTTCCAGACAACTCTTGCGACCTATGCAGGACAGAATATTGGTGCAAAGAAAATCGACCGTGTCGGCAAGGGTGTTCGACAAACCTTTGTTATGTCACTTATCTTTGTCGCAACACTTTCGGCACTCGTTTTGATTTTTTCGAGCAACATTATCGACCTGTTCGGCGTCAGCGATGAAGTTGCCGTCTACTGTACTCAGCATTTGCAGGCAATCGCACTTGCCAATGTAATAATGTCGTTGTATATTCCGCTGTTCGGTGTATTTCAAGGTGCAAACCACGGAATTGTACCAACTATTGTTGCGGTGTTCGCCCTGTCAATCCGTGTAATTGTAACATATCTGTTCAAGGATACGACATTTTTCGGTTATACCATTCTTTGGTGGAATAATCTGTTAGGATTCAGCGTAGGATTTATAATCACTTGGGGCTACTACTTCTCAAAGCTGTGGTGCAAAAACTCCGATATTAGCAGATAATATATGACAAATCCCCACGACTTTGAGTCGTGGGGATTTTGATTTGTAGATTTTTTAATTTATCCCAAATACCAGTTCCAATCCAGTTTGAATTCGGTGCTGACTGATCTATAAACGAACATTCTGCCCTTGCCTTGTTCGGCACCT
>CADBMQ010000042.1 GCA_902795765.1 Oscillospiraceae bacterium
AAATCCATTCTAAATCTTATCCTTTATCCGAGAGTTTGCATAATCGAAAGCATAGGTGCATAAATCGCTATAAACATTACTGCTACAACGCCACCAAGCAATACAAGTAATATTGGTTGTAAAACTGTTGTCATAGATTCAAGCGATGAATCTACTCGTTCATCAAAAAATGAGCATGAGTTTTGAAGTATTTCATCTACTTTACCCGTTCTCTCGCCAACCGAAACCATTTGCGTTAAAATCGGCGGAAAAAGTTTTTGTTTATCAAATGCGATAGTTAATTTACTGCCATTACGAACATCATCTGTTGCTATTTTAAATCTCGCCTGTACATTACGATTTTCCAATACCTTTTCAATTGCTTCAAGTGCATCTATAAGGTCCATACCGCTTCCGAGAAGCAAACTGAAACCTCGTGCAAAACGTGCAGCAATCATATTAACATTTATTGTTCCGATAATAGGGCATTTAATTTTGAATGTATCCCAACAGTACTTGCCCTTTTCGGTTCGGAAAAATATCAAAACACCTGCTACCACAGCAAAAATCCCGAGAAAAATCCATTGCCAGTATGCTTTTAAAAACAAGCTCGCATTAAATATTGCAATTGATATTGAAGGCATTTCTACTTGAATCTGTGAAAGTGATTCCATAAATGTTGGCACAACGAAGAACATCATTATAAGAAGCACGCCAAATATTAAAACAAGCATTATAATCGGATAAATCATTGCTCCCTTAACTTTTTTCTTAATATCAGCATCTTTTTCATAATATGTTGCAAGGTTTTGAAGTACAACATCAATTGACCCTGAAACCTCGCCAACATAAATCATGCTAACAAAAAAGTTTGGAAATACTCTCGGGTGCTTTTTCATTGCATCAGAAAGAAGAACACCTGATTTTACATCTTCATACACCATTTCAAGTACCTTTTTGAAGAAGCTTGAAAACGATTGTTGTGACAATACTTCAAGGCAGTCGATAATTGAAATTCCTGCGTTAATCATTGCACAAAACTGACGACAAAAAGATGTGAGCTCTCTAATGCTCAATTTTCCCGAAATCGAAAAAAACGGATTCGGTGATTTTTGTGATACAGGTTTTGCCGAAACCAGATAAAGATTTTGCTGTGCAAGCATTGCTTTAAGCTGCTTTTCATCTTCTGCAAGAAAAGTTCCCGTGAACCTCTTTTTGTCCAAATTCACAGCGACATATTTATATTTTGTCAAGCCAAATCCCCCTTAAATTCCAAGTATAAGATTTGTATACCAGTTGATTATCGTATTACCAAAAAGTAATGAAATTGTTACACCTGCACACAAAAAAGGCGCAAACGGAAAAGGTTTATCCTTGTCTTTGGTTTTGTATGCTATTATTATCAAAATTACACTACCGACAACTGAGGCAAACAACACTGCAAGCAACAGTCTTTCCCATCCAAGCAACAATCCTGCCGCTCCCATAAGCAAAACATCTCCGCCGCCCAAGCCATCTTTTTTTAATATAATAAGTGAACCAAGTTTAAACAACCCAAAAAATGCAAGTCCAACAGCGCCACCGATAAGTCGAGAGTACCATATTACCCCATCGTTTCCAAATATTGATATTACTCCACATATTGCAAGGAACAGGTTAAGTACATCAGGAATTATCATATTTTCAAGGTCTATGAAAAAGATTGAAAGCAACACCGAACAAGCAAACGCAGATGAAACTGCTGTAACAATGCTCTGTTGCCAAAAAATCAATGCACACAAAAGCCACATTATTCCATTTGCAATTTCCACTGCCGTATATCTAAAAGGAATATGTACTCCGCAGTTTCTGCATTTTCCACCTAATAACAAATATGACAAAACAGGTATATTATCATACCATGCAATTGGATGTTTACACTTTGGACAATGCGATGAAGGTTTGGCAAGACTCATTGATAAAGGTAATCTGTAAATTACAACGTTTAAAAAACTTCCTATACACAAACCGTATATTGCTGCAAAAACACAAACTAAAACAAAAATATAATCCATCATTTCTCCACATATCCATAATACCATGTTAGTATTTTGCCCATATCATTTCTTGTTACTGTCAAAACAACGTAATCAATCGGATTATCATTATCATCCTTAAAATGCTTTTGGACATATAAAGTATTCTTATCCTCACTCATTGCGGTAAGATTGTATGACGGATAATCTGCTTCATTTATTATTCCGTCTATTGCAAAATCATAGCCGATTGCATCAAGTTCCATATTATCAATAGCCGAAGCACGCATTTTTCCGGTATATTGAATACCTGTTAGCGCAAGTGTAATAACAACACCTGATAACACCACGATAACATACATATACGCGACTACAAGACTCATAGCAAAACCTTTTTTATTTGGCTTTTTGCAGAGTTTACGGTGCTTTTTTAAATGATTTATCATATTCCGTTACCGCCTCCTATCGTAATCTCTTTATCCATACGATAGATAACTTGAATCTTGCCTTCGTTAACAGGATCAACACGAACAGCAAGAACTGAAAACGAGTCGTTTGCTATATTATAGAAGAAGGTAACTCGATACTTTGCACCTTGTGAACCATTAGTTATAATATTATAGTTTTCATCATATGAAAAGTGATATGTATTATAGGAAAGATCTGTTTCGTCATTATGCTCATCTTCCAACATGCTTTTCATAGTACGATTGTTTTGAACATAGGTGGATGTTTCGCCGAAATAAAACTTTAAAGCTCCGTCATCTTTAAACCTGTCATTAATTAGACATTCTTTAAGATTTCCAACCTCACGAATTGCCCAATACTGATCATAACTTTTGTCTACAAGAAGAGTGGAAGTATATACGACAGCAATCGAACTCACTGAAACAATAACCAAAACTGTCAAAGAAACAATAACTTCAACAATTGTAAATCCTTTTCGCACAATACCTCCCTCCTTTTTTTAGAAAATGTTATCTGAATTATATGATTTTGAATATAATGCTCCTACAAGTTCAAGACAATCGTTAATATCATCAGAATTTTCAAGCTTAAAACTTTTAAATAATACATTATTTTCCGCTTCTTCATTCAATTTCTCAATTAAAAATTCATATTTTTGCGGAAGTTTTAGAACAACATATTCAAAATTATTTAAATTTTTATCTTGCTTGTTATATTCAACATACAAAAGAATTCTTTTTAAAATACTACGGAAGTTTTCCTGTATCATTTCTTCTCTTGTTTCAGGCTCTGGTCTTTGCATAAATTTCGGCAATTTTTTTGGTGCTTTTCTTGTGAACACCTTGACCTTAGAAGCCAAATTCTGTTTTTGATGCTCTTCTTCAATTCGTTGTTGTTCTATTTCTTCCGGAGTAAAGCCATACTCTTCGGAGTTATCTGGCTTTATTTCAAATGGCGCCGGACTTTCATTTTCATTTTCATCAAGAACCGTATCGTCTTCCTCGACTGCTGCAACTGTGAGCTTTTTTGCTTTTGCAAGTTCTTGTGCGTTTATTACTGCAAGTTCTGCAACATCATGATTCCAAATTGTTTGTTCATTAACAACCTCTTCTCTATCCATAAGTGAATATCCAAACGGCAAATTTGCAAATCCACTTGTATGTCCTTTTGCAGACATCGAAATTAGTGTTTCGTCCTTTCGAACATCAACAAATAAAAACGATTTTCCACGATTTTTAGAGCTAAACACAAACGCACTATTCAAATGAGCATTGGCACTAAATGTAATTTCTTTAAGTGGAAGTTTTTCATTTGAAAACAACTTCTTTATATCGTTTATAAGAGCGTTTTGAACAACTATCGCACCATAAGTTGAATAACTTCTCGAAGAAGAAAGTGGAAAATACTTGACTGTCAAGTCTTTATAATTTTTATAAGAACCTTCCGACTCAACTTTCAAGGCGCTTTGAACTTTAAATCGTGACAAATTCGGTATACTTACTGTATCAATTGCAAAACAGTAGTCAGGCAACACAATAAATATATTATCAAATCCTGATGATTGACTCTTTATTTCAGCCATACATTCTTTCAAAACATCGCATTCTCTGCCACATCCAAATAAAGTTTCGCTATATGAAATATAATCAACCGACGCTGGATTCGCTTGACCTGTTGAAGATTTGAGCAACTTAATTCGAGGTGAAATATTGTCAAATCCAATTACTAATGTAGATCCTTTTGCCATTAAAATTAATCCTTTCTATGTAGTGCGACGTGAATAAATAAACGAGAATTCTCGATTTTTTCCATCTTCATTAAAAATACATTTGCATTTTACAAGTTGATTGTTTTTTGAAAATTCAACTTTGAAATCAATAATCTGCTTAAATTCGACATAATTTTCTCCGTACCAATCAACCGGCAATCCTTCAATGATAAGTTTTTTGCTTTCTTTATCAAAATACATAGATGAAACAAAACCATTTTTCAATTTAACGCTCGCAACTTTTATTTTGTCATCTGTAACATCGGATGTTGTTGACTGTGTCGTTTTAACAGTCGTTGTTGTGGTGGTCGTGGGAGCGGTAGTTGTTGGTACAATTTTATAAAGATATACATCTCCTATTGTTACATCGCCGACATAAGGATTTGATGAAAAGTCATTATAAAAAAAGTTTAAATCTGTACCGCTTATCTGTTTACCATTGAACGGAATTGTAATTGTTTCAAACTTGGTTATTGTAACATAATTTTTATTTTCGTCATTTCCGAGCGTTACCACAAGCTTTCGTGCATTATTATTCGAGTTTGGTGTAACACAAAACATAATTCCGTCATATTCGCTAAAATTATTACTCCAAGTGTTGATAAATCTACCGTTTCCATTGTATTTTGCACGAATACCGTCTGCATTTTTGACAGCTGACGAATCGGATACATACATATTTGTGCTTACGTCCCAATCAATAAGCATTTTTTTAGTTACATTCGGCGCAACTGTTGTGGTAGGTTCTGTGACAATTTCTTCGATTGAAGCATAGCCGACATAGTCATACACATTTGTTGTGATAAACGACTCTTTTACCGTCAAGCCTGTACTCGAGCCGAATAGTGTTTTATCGATTGCGTTTTTTCCGTCACCAATAGTATAAGGTGTACAATCTTCAAAAGTAACAAGCGGAACTTTCGTATTGCCATTGTAATAACCTATTTCATCAATATAAAGACAGCTTTTATTGTCAAGAGGAGCAGATGACAACACAATCATAACAGATTTGATATCCAAAGTGCTGAATGTTGTATTTGTTGATGTTTTGTCAATATCGTAATATTCCCAATTATTTGTTGGAGTAACTGTTGCAGTTTGGATTGTGGTCGAATTATTTATATCGGCGTTTGAGGTGGTACGCAACCATGTTTGAAAACTATATTGAGAGCCATATTGCAAATCCTGTTTTGCACGAATATATATCTTGTTAATACCATTTGGTACAGACTTTGCAAAACGCATAGTCTGATGTTGAGTTGCACTGACTGTTTTTAAAAGTTTTAGATATTTATTGTGCGTCTGGACAGGAACAGGAGTGGTATCATCTTCGAAAAATGAACCATCTTTATCATTAAGCCGATACCATTTTTCAAAAAAATCTTGTGCGCTTCGCAAATCTGACGTGGCGGTGACTGTTGCAAGATCGTTATTTATATGAGAGTGTATTGCAATTAACATACTGAGAGCAAAGGTTGTTACAACAGACATTATTGCCATAACTACAACAAGCTCCACAAGCGAAAATCCGAATTTTGACTTTTTTATAAATATATTTATCAATCTCACAAAAGCACCTCCCTTCACTTTATAAAAAATGAAAAAACTTTTGCGAGAGTGCAAAAGACGGCATACACCGACAAATTTCGCGCTGCCGCAAAAGCCTTTTATTTTAGCGGTAAAGGGGCGATGTCATATCGCCCCTTTATTAAGGATTATGTAAGAGAACTATTTAACTTTAACATGACTATGCTCCGCGTCTCCAATAAAAGCCGCATCATCCGGAGTATTCTGATCTTCGTTAATTTTAATAGTATCTTTACCACTCTCTTTTACCAACTGACCATCTCCATTAGTAGTAGCTGTATAGCATTTGCCTGCTGCAAATAAACCATCTTTGCTGTAATAGAATGTTTTAGAAGCAACCTTCCTAACATCACCCTGTCCAACATCAGCAAGATAATCAGAATAAGCAGATTTAATTCCTTGCATAGCATCTGATCTATTTGCGTTAGAAATAACAGATGTGAATGTCGGAATGAGAACTGCTGCCAAAATTGCGATTACAGCAATTACGATAACCAATTCTACGATTGTGAAACCTTTTTTACTTCTTCTTGCCTTTACCATAGTAAAAACCTCCAATAAAATAGATAAATTTCATAGAAAATATATTTCATACATTTCCTTTGACTATATTAAATCATAAATTGCTTCAAATGTCAACATAAATTATGCAATTTATATCAATTTCGTTGCATTACACAACATTGTTTATTGTGTTTTGTACAAATTAACAACAAAATTGTTTCCTAAATGTTAATATCTCAGCTTATTATTTTTTCTTTTTTAAATTTTATTTACTATATAATATCTCGATATTATTGCAAATATGCTATATTTTGTGTAAGTTGCACATTTACAATGCCTGTTTATTGAAAAATTCGACAAATTTCTTACTTGATTTTTTAGCAGAATGATAATATAATAATTATGTCGAAAATATAAACATTATAAGTATTTTCTGTGAAATTTATATTTTAATATTGTGTTTTGCCAATATATACTCGATTTTATGGTTCGAGAGTTTCTACCGCACGCCCAAAGTTGCGACTATTGGTTTATTTATCATTTTAGGCAAAACAGACATTATATTTGTCTGTTTTTTTGTTTTTAAGGAGCGTTCTATATATAATGAAAGCGTTAGAAGAAAAAATTCTCAAAGAAGGCAAGGTTTTGCCGGGTAACATTTTGAAAGTAGGATCTTTTCTTAATCAACAGCTTGACTGTGATTTTCTTTATGAAATGGGCAAAGAAATCGGAGAGTTGTTTAAAGACTCTAAAATCACTAAATTGCTGACTATCGAATCATCGGGTATCGCAGTTGCAGTTGCTGCCGGTATTGCAATGCACATCCCCGCTGTTTTTGCTAAAAAGCATAAAACAAGTAATGTTGATGGCGAAGCATATACGACTGTTGTACATTCGTATACTCACAATGCCGATTATAATGTTGTTGTTTCAAAAGACTACATTTCAAAAGACGATCGTGTTTTATTAGTTGATGACTTTCTCGCTAATGGTGCTGCATTAGAAGGTCTTGTTGATTTGGTAAAACAATCCGGCGCTGAAATCGTAGGTGCTGCTGTTGCTATTGAAAAAGGTTTCCAAAAAGGTGGGGACAAGCTTCGTGAAAGCGGTTTGTGTGTTGAATCGCTCGCTATCATTGATAGCATGGATAACGATAATCTCGTTTTCCGCAAATAACTTTCGGGTGTAATTTATTTTACATACATTATTTTTTCTTTGGAGGTTCCAACTCATGAAAAAGATTATTTGTGCACTTCTCGCTGTTATGATACTATTCGCATTTGCATCATGCGGTACAACAGATTCAGGTAGCAAAGACAATGCCGGTAAAGTTAAACTCGGTGTTATCTGCTTGCACGACGAAAACTCAACTTACGACAAAAACTTTATTGATGCTGCAAAAGCAGTACAAAAAGAACTCGGTCTTACTGACGATCAGTTGATTTTCAAGACCAATATTCCT
>CADBMQ010000043.1 GCA_902795765.1 Oscillospiraceae bacterium
ATGTGAACGACTTATGGATTCCTTTTCTTGCACACGTAATTGCAACTGATAGATTTTTCCTTTGAAAATAAAGAACAATCCAATACCAATAATACCTGTAATCAAAGCAACAGTAGCAATTGTAATGTTATAATATGCCAACACCACAAGTGTTAGAATGAGTTGAAGTATAAAGCTAAATAGACTTGGAATTACATCTGAGATACCATCGGCAATGCAATCTACATTGTTAGTCATACGGGTTTGCAAATCTCCGTTTTTATATTCTGAAATTTGTGTCCATTCTGCATGTAAGATGCTGGATAATAAGCGTTTTCGTACATCTTGGCAGATTTGTTCATCATATTTAATACTAAGATAATTCCAAACAACAGCAATAACTTCACTGAAAACAAACAAGGTGCTGTATATTACAAAATATTTGATATTAAAGGTATGAGTTGTAGCTGCATCAATCAGTTGCTTAACAAGCAGGGAAATCGAAATTCCAGCCACAGAACTGGTTATACCAATAATAAGAATTTTTAATATTTTGTAAAAATGATGAAGACTATAATTCCACAACCATTTTGCATATACAGCTTGATTGTGTAAATCGTTAATTAAATCTTTAATTTTTTGTATCATAAATGCTCACTTAATAAATAATCAATTTGTTTTTTTGCGTAAATGGCAGCACTTTTATCGTTTTGGACCAATATACGACACGAAGGAATAACTTTGCAAATCTGTTCGGCGAGCGACACATTATGGTCTATTCCTTGTGGTGTCAAATTGTTTGTAAAACAAAACTTAGCAGTTGCAAGAACACTATCAAAATAATTTAATAAAACAAAGCTGTTTTTCTCGCCTCGTTGTAGAAAACAAATAGCACCTAACTGGCAGTTTGCGGTCATATACATATTTGATGAGCCACACCAAGGAATTGCGTAGCATGTTGGCGTATCATCTTCAAAGCCAATGACTGTAACATCACCATTGAAGATATCAATTCCAAAACATTCTTGCCAGTATTGTGCGTGTGTGCTTTTTCCAACACCAGAATTTGCAGCGAACAGAATAGCACGGTCACGATATACAATTGAGCATGAATGAACCGCAATTTTATTTTGATTTTGTAATGCGGTATAAAATGCGAACTTCATTACATCGAAAATTTCGTCAATAAATTCCTCACTTTGCTCGTCGTATGAATTGATATATATAGTTGCTTTTAAATTTTGGCCGTTTTCTCTGAGCGAAAGAGAATTTACATATTGTTCGTCTTTTAGAAAACAATCATATCCAAAATTATAAAGTGCTATCTTGCATTCGGGTGTATCCACCCATTCACAATCATTTTGTGCAGTCGGTGTACCTATTAAAAGGGAATAACTTAAATCAACATTCGTTTGAGTGACTTTAAAAGATTTAAAAAGTTCTGCAAGTTTTGCACAATCAAATTGAAGTTCAATTCCGATATCAGCTATTTTAAATAACATATCACTCTGCCAAAATTCCTGCGTTGCGTAAATCGTTTAAAAAAGCAGCAAGATCGGTGCGACATATCGTTTTATCTTCGTCAGTTACCGCCTCAAATTTTTTAAACATTATTTCGGCAAGTTGCTCTTCTGTTTGTTCATCAGCAAGAGCTTCCAGTATCATTTCACCACAAGAATTGGTATACATAATTGAGGTACTGTCAATAACTCTTTGACCAACTGGCAAAATACAACATTTTCCGGCTATTTTTCTAATAATTACGGATTTTGAAAGTTTCATAATTTTCTCCTGTTATTTTAAGATTTTCCATTTACGACACATACGATTTTGACGTAAAATGACACGAAATTGTAAAAGCATACTTAAAGATAAACGAACGGAAACTCGTTTTATTGTGTGTTGACCTGCTTTCTGCCTGAAAAATATAGTGAGTTTTTCAACTTGCTTCATATCAGCAAAAAAAGCAGAACGCAAAAAGATTTCCAATAACTTTTGCAAACTTCGTTGACTAAATACATTACGATCAATTTTGCTTCGAGCTTTTGCGTTCATACCGAAGAAATTTTTGCAAAGCGAAAAGATGGCATCGCAAAACTTATCAAGTCCTGATGCAATCATAGTTTTATGCA
>CADBMQ010000044.1 GCA_902795765.1 Oscillospiraceae bacterium
CAACCAAGAAGCGAACTGATTTGGTTAATAAGATCTTAACAAGAACAGAAGAATTATTCTAATAAAACAAGAGAGCGAAGAAATTCGCTCTCTTGTTTTACTATGTGTTATTAAATGAAAATAAACATAAAAAATCGCTCGTAGTTTAAAACCACGAGCGATAATCTTTTAGATTAGATTACTTTCTCTTTGAGAGCAAAAGTACAACAGCACCTGCACCAGCCAAAGCAACTAAACCTGAAATCGGAGCAGCAGAACTACTACCAGTGTCAGGAGATACGGGATCAGTCTTCTTCGAAGTGTTAGATTGATCTGAAGAACTCGGCTGAATCGGAGAAGTGGTTGTTGAAGTGTCAGGCAACTTATCGGTAATAGCATCGATGATGTAGTCACCGCTTTCAAAAATCTGTTCAGCTTTCTGAGTAAGGAACTCGATGATAAGCTTGTCGTCTTTTTGTGTGATAGTAAAGTCAACGTTTTCTACCAAACTCAATTCGTCCAAGTTGTGAATCCAGTATTCGATATTGTCTTCACCAATATAAGTGAAGATACCTTTGTTTCCTTCGGGAGTGAAGATAACGTGGTCAGTCGGGTAGTGGTGGTTTTCCATCATATAAGGATCCTTAATATGAATGGTCGATGCAGTCGGGCTAATTATATTTGCGGAAACCGAAACAGTAAAGAGCATAACTGCGATTGCTATAAGAGATATAGCGGAAATAATTTTTCTCATAAAACACAATCCTCTCAATATTAAATAGAATTTTCTTAATTTATAGATTGATTATATCACAAGAAATTTAAAAAGTAAAGTGTTTTTTGAAAAAAATTCAATATTTTGTGATGTTTTTAAAAAAAGCACCTACATATCCCATATTATTCTTCCATTTGTTTACTTAAAAAGGTTGCAACAGTGCAAACGAGCTTAATATCCGATTCGCAATGTGTTGTATTGTCACTTGAATCAAGCAGCATAACAGCGCCATAAACATCACCGTTTGAAACAATTGGCGACAAAACTTGCAAAGCACGGTCAACACCTTCTAATGGATAGAGAGGTTTCGACTCGTTTTCAGAAGAATAAACCTGCCTTTTTTCCATAATTTCTTCAATATAAGGTGTAATACGGCGTTCGCTAACCTCACGTCTTGAAATTCCTGCACTTGCAATGCATTGATCTCTATCGCAAATAATAACAGGCAGTTTGCATTCATTTGTAACAGACTCGCATAATTGATTAGTTATGAGTGAAAACTCTTCAATTTGAGAATATTTTTTGAAAATAACACCGCCGTCATTATCTGTGTAGATTTCCAACGGGTCGCCCTCACGAATTCTCATAGTTCTGCGAATTTCTTTTGGAATAACGACCCTGCCGAGATCGTCAATTCTTCTAACAATACCGGTTGCTTTCATATAATTATCTCCCTTTGAGCAAATATTGGCGTTTGCTACTATTGTTTTCATAGGGAATAGGATTTATTCAACAAAATGATTTCTAAATAATAGAAAAAACCGCACATAAAGTGCGGTATAATTCTAAAACAGTTCCGAGTATTGTTTGCGATATTGCATTGGAGAAATGAGTTTTTTCTTTTTAAACTGATGATAAAAGGTGCTTAAATTTTCAAAACCACTTTCAAGGGCAATATCAATAATTTCACTATCAGTAGTCGTAAGCATTGCACAAGCGTGTTCAATGCGAATGTCATTTAAATACGCATGAATTGTGAAACCTGTGGTTTTTTTAAAAAGTCTGCAAACGTATTCACGACTTTTACCTGTCGACTCAATAATTGCACCCGTTTTTTGTGAAAAAACTTCACGGCGAGATAGTGACTCATAAAAAGTCACAAACCAAGACGGCGTATCTCCTGTAAAACGAGCATTTGAGTAAGCAATACTACGAAAATAATGACGTTTCATTATTTAACTATGTAACCCTCTTTAACACCCAAAGCAGCATTAGATTCATCAGTATCAATGTGCATAGCGAGTGCATAACTGTCGCTTACTCTAACAACAACGTCGCCAAAAATGAGCGAACGGTCAGCAGATTCAGCTTTAACAGAAACGATTTCCTTGTCTTTAACGCCGAACTTTTCAGCGTCAGCAGGAGTCATATGAATGTGACGTTTTGCAACGATAACACCTTCGCTGATTTCGATTTCACCGGCAGGACCAACGATTTTACAACCGGGAGTGCCATCAATAACACCCGATTCACGAACTGCAATATCCAAACCGATTGAACGGCAGTCAGTTGCAGAAAGCTCAACCTGAGTATCCTTACGAACAGGACCGAGAATACTAACTCTTGCGAGTTCTTTTTTAGTGCCAACAATAGTTACACGCTCTTCACAAGCGAACTGACCGGGCTGAGAGAGGTCTTTTTTCGGAGTAAGTTCGTAACCTTTGCCGAAAAGCACTTCCAAATCTGCCTGACTAACATGAACGTGTCTAGCAGATGTTTCAATCATAAATTTTTCCATAACATTAAACTTCCTTTCAAATATCATAAAACTATTATATATCATTTTGTTTGCTTTTTCAACAATAAATTTCAAAAATCGGCAAAGTATTACATTTGACTTTCGGCAGACGATAACATCAGTTTAATTCGATTTAATTGATTGACCTCACTTGCACCGGGGTCGTAGTCAACTGCTGCAATGTTAGCGTTCGGGTAAACCGAGCGAATACGCTTGATAATACCTTTCCCGACAACGTGATTAGGCAAAAAAGCAAACGGCTGAATACAAACAATATTAGGTACATCTTGATTTATCAATTCGAGCATCTCACCTGCCAAAAACCAACCTTCTCCATACTGATTTCCAAGTGATAAAAACGGCTTTGTCAATTCAGCAAAATCGTTAATTGATGTAGTAGGTGTAAATCTACGACTGTTTTTTAACGCATTTGTCGCAGTTTTTCTTATTGCCTCGACAAAAGGCACACCAACTTTGCCTATAATCCTACCTGAAATACCTGTACCAATTTCCAATTCATAAGGACGAGTTCGGTAAAGACACTTCATCATCAAATCACCGAAAATAATACCCTTAACTGCATCTTTAATCAAACTAAAAGACAGATTAAATCCTTCATTTTTTTCCATTCCGTTTGGATTAAGCGAGATAACAGGAATGTGCGAAAGCCCTGCCTTATCAAGTGCCCGTCTTATGAAACTAATGTAGTTTGAAGCACGACAACAACCACCGGTTTGAGTTCATAAAAACAGTACACCTCGTACCCAAATCAACAGGATTTTCAGCAAACAATGCAGTTTGTGCAAATTCGGGAGCAGTGTATCCAAGTGACGATGCAAAATTTTCAATAAATGAGCCACATCCCGATGAACAAGCCTCATTAAGCAAGATATTGTCAACTGCACCATTTTTTAAACGAATACATTTCATATCTTGACCGCCAATATCAAGAACGCAGTCAACGTTCTTGTCAAAAAAACTTGCAGCGGTGGTGTGTGCGATTGTTTCAACCTCTCCTTCATCAAGTGAAAAAGCGGATTTTAATAATGCCTCGCCGTATCCTGTCGAGCAAGAACGAGCAATCCTAACAGTTTCTGGCAAAACATCACGAAGTTCGGTAATAGCATGAATAGCAGTTTTAATAGGGTCTCCTTCGTTGCTTGAATAAAACGACCACAACAACTCGCCATTATCTCCTATAAGTGCGATTTTTGTGGTAGTTGAACCAGCATCAATGCCCAAATATGCGTTACCGTTATATGTAGATAAATCCTTTTTTTCAACAACGTCACGCTTGTGTCTTTCGCTGAATTTATCGTAGTCCTCTTTGCTATTAAACAATGCAGGTAAACGAGGCATTTCAAAAGAAATCTCAACATCATTTTTAAGTAGAGCGATTAGTTTCGAAAAGTTTGTTATTTTATCATTTTCGCAAACAAGAGCGGCACCAATTGCAGCGAATAAATGCGAGTTTTCAGGGGCGATAGCAGTTTTGCTTGTGAGTTTCAATGTGCGAATAAATGCCTTTTTCAGTTCGGGCAAAAAGTGGAGTGGACCACCCAAAAAAGCAATATTGCCTCTAATCGGTTTACCACAAGCAAGACCTGAAATTGTTTGATTAACAACTGCTTGGAATATTGAAGCGGCAAGGTCGGATTTCGTCGCACCCTCATTTATAAGATGCTGAATGTCAGTCTTTGCAAAAACACCACATCGAGCGGCAATAGGGTATAACTGCTTATAATTTTCAGCGGCAGAGTTAAGTCCCATTGCATCAGTTTGCAAAAGAGCCGCCATCTGGTCAATGAACGAGCCTGTACCACCTGCACAAACACCATTCATACGCTCTTCAAGTCCACCTGTGAAGTAGATAATTTTAGCGTCTTCGCCACCGAGTTCAATCGCAACATCAGTTTGCGGTGCTACTTCTTTCAATGCAGTAGCAACTGCAACAACCTCTTGAACAAACTCAATTTCGAGCGACTTTGCAAGATTGATTGAACCCGAGCCTGTAATTCTAACTTGCAAATCACAGTCGCCGAGTTTGTTTTTTGCGTCTTCCAAAAGTTCGCAAAGAGTTTCTTGCGTG
>CADBMQ010000045.1 GCA_902795765.1 Oscillospiraceae bacterium
AAGGATGGTTTATTATGGGTATGTATGAAAAATTAAACAACAAAGAAGTATCATTGTCCGTTGTAGGACTTGGATATGTAGGTATGCCTTTGGCAGTTGCATTTGCAAAAAAAGGCGTTAAAGTTATCGGTTTCGATACAAACACAGCAAAAATCAACTTGTATAAGTCTGGTATCGACCCAACTCACGAAGTAGGCGACGATGCAATTAAGGCTACAACAATGGAGTTTACAGATGATGAAACTCGCCTTAAAGATGCAAAATTCCACATCGTAGCAGTACCGACACCTGTAAATACAGACCACACACCAGACTTGACTCCCGTAGAAGGTGCAAGCCGAGTAGTTGGTAAAAACCTCACAAAGGGTTCAATCGTAGTATATGAGTCAACAGTATATCCGGGCGTAACAGAAGATATCTGTATTCCGATTTTGGAGGAAGAGTCAGGACTCAAATGCGGTGTTGACTTCAAAATCGGTTATTCGCCTGAAAGAATTAACCCAGGTGACCCTGTACATAGACTTGAAAATATCCATAAAATCGTTTCTGGTATGGATAAAGAGAGCTTGGCAGACATCAAAGCTGTTTATGATATGGTTATCGAAGTTGGCACATTCCCCGTATCAACAATCAAAACTGCAGAGGCAGTAAAGGTTGTTGAAAATAGCCAACGTGACATCAACATTGCGTTTATGAACGAACTCGCAATGGTGTTTGATAGAATGGGTATTGATACAAGCGAAGTTGTCGCAGGTATGAATACAAAGTGGAATGCTCTCGGCTTCCGTCCGGGCTTGGTAGGCGGCCACTGTATCGGTGTTGACCCATACTACTTCACATACGAAGCGGAGAAACTTGGTTACCATAGCCAAATTATTCTCGCAGGTAGAAAAGTCAACGATTCAATGGGCGAGTTTGTTGCAGATGCAACAATCAAACAACTCGTTTTGTCGGGTAAAGCAGTAAGAGATGCAAAAGTTGTAGTTTTGGGCGTAACATTCAAAGAGGATTGCCCTGATACAAGAAACAGCAAGGTGGATGATATTGTAAATCGCCTTAATGAGTACGGAATTAAACCTGTAATGGTAGATCCGGAAGCAGATGCAGCTGACTATACAAGAGAGTACGGCAAAGAACTTACAGCACTTGAAAATGTTAATGACGCAGATTGCATTATCCTTGCAGTCGCTCATAAGACTTTCAAAGAAATGACATTGGAACAGCTTGATAAATTGTATGCAAACGGCGACAATTCAGAGAAAGTTCTCATTGATGTTAAGAGCATTTTGGACAAAGAAGAAGTTGAAAATGCAGGTTATCGTTATTGGAGATTATAATTAAAAAATAATAAAAACAAAGATAGAGGAATTTGTGTGAAAGGTTATTATTTGTTTGCACCTGTTGAACCTGAGTGTTTGGGCGAAAATTCAGGTGTAGAAAGAAAAATAAGAGCACAGCATAAGGTTTTGAGCCAATATGCAGATTGTGAACTTGTTATTTTACCGGCAACCGAGTATAAGCAAACACCGTTGGAAAAGATTGTAAGACGTTTGCCATATACTGCTGCTTGGCGTAAGTGGTCATATAACGGAGAATTTGATGATGCAGATTTTCTGTATATGAGACAAGTTTATCACGACCGCTCTTTTGTCAAATATCTTAAAGCAATTAAAAAGAGTAATCCCAAAATCAAAATAATATACGAAATCCCGACCTATCCTTATGATACAGAAAAGAAGATTTCAATAGGAAATTTTGCGTTTGATTCAAAAGAGAGAAAAAATAGAATTAAAGCAGCGAAATATATTGATCGTATAGTTACTTTTTACGGACAAAAAGAGATTTGGGGAGTACCGTGTATCGACTTGCTCAACGGATTTGACTTTTCAAGAGTTGATCTTCCCGAAAAGAGCATTGGCAAAAATATTGAGATTATCAGTGTTTCTGCCACCGCTTTTTGGCATGGATACGATCGTATGATAGAGGGTATCAATGAGTACTATAAAAATGGTGGTACAGAAAATATCATATATCATCTTGTCGGAAACGCCTTGCCAGATATAAAAGCCTTGGTTGAGAAATATAAATTGCAGGACCATATTATTTTGCATGGCAAAATGTTTGGCGAAGAGTTGGCTGAAATTTATAAAAAGAGCTTTGTCGGCATTGATGTTTTGGGTGGTCATAGAAAGGATTATCCGATAAGCAGTTCGCTCAAAAGCCGTGAGTATGCGGCTTGGGGCATACCTCTTATAACATCATCGCCAGTTGACTATATGCCAAAAGATTATAAATATCAGTTCATAGCACCATACGATGACTCTCCTATCAATATGAATAAATTGTTGGAGTTTTATCACAACATTTATGATAATAACGATTGCAATGCGGTCGCAAAAGAGATAAGAGAGTTCGGTGCAAGTAAGTGTGATATGAATACCGCAATGAAACCGGTTTTCAACTGGTTATCAATTGATTTATAAAGGTGAAATAAATGTTTTTAATTCATAGAGTAAAAAAAATATATAATAGAGCATTTAAAAAAAACTATGGGTCAGACCAAATTATATTGAATATGAGGTCAAGAGGTATCAGTATTGGTGAAAATTGTAGAATTTTTACTAATATACAGTCATTGGAGCCTACTTTGATAAAAATAGGTAACAATGTTACAATTAGTTCAAATGTTTCTTTTTGTACACACGATAATGCAATAATAAAAGTAATTAATGGAAAAACCGATGTTGTTGGAGAAATAAAAGTCGGTGATAATTGCTTTATTGGAATGAACAGTATACTTATGTATGGAATTACATTAGGAGATGGCTGTATAGTTGGTGCTGGCTCTGTTGTAACAAAGAGTTTTCCTCAAAATACAGTTTTGGCGGGAAATCCTGCAAAAAAAATATGTACGACAGAAGAATATGCTGAAAAATACAAAAAATATGCTATAAATTTCAAAGATATTCCATTAGAAGAACGAGCAATTTTTTTTGAAACACATCCAGAGTTAATAGTGAGAAAATAGCAATGAATGTATTATTAGTAACAGGCTCGTTTTATCCAGGAATAGGTAATAACGCAAACTTGCTTGGCAAAATATCTGCATTCTTGCAAAATGGTAATAATGTTCATATCTATACTAATGCCTTTTATTATAAAGGCGAAAAACTAATAGAAGAAGCATTCGGGTTGCCG
>CADBMQ010000046.1 GCA_902795765.1 Oscillospiraceae bacterium
CAGATGTTTACAAACAAAATACGCTATATTTTTTGACGTTTGCGTACGTACTGGTTAAAAAATAGTATCCATATTAAAATGGCAAATCATCGTCAGATACATCAAACGGCAATGCCGGTGGAGCTTTATAATTGCGGTTCAGAATTTTTGTGGCCGCTTCAAAAAACTGTTCACTATATTGAGAATAGTTACTTAAGACAGCTTGGTAAATCCGTAATGCTTTTTCAAGGTTCTGCATAGGGATTTCTGTATCGCAATCAATTACTCTGCCATCAAAATCAAGTAGCTTTGAAGCAGGAACAGACTTTTCAAAAATATGATCGGCAATGTCACTACGAAGTCCTGCAAAAAATGTCTTAGTATAGTCTTTGTTAAAAGGAACAGAAGTCGTAAAGGTTTGTGACCATTGAGGATCACCGAAGCAATTCTTCCAATCTACCCCTCGTAGACCTTCGATAGCTTCTTCGACTTCTTCCCTGAAAGTATCCAGGTTAGGCAACTCTTCAGGTTTTTTCTCTGGATTAGACTCTGGTGTTGGCTTTTCTGGTTGTTTCAGCAGTTCCTTATAATAGTTGTTGGGGTGAATTTCGATTGTTTTACCTGTTACCTCGTGAAATTCTTTTTGCAGATACTCTGTGTTGTTTCTAAAAGCACTTTTGTCATCTGTAACGAATATCACATCGTCTTCGCCGTTGTCCCTGAAATAGGCAAGCATAGATAACCACAATAGACAATCCTTAAAGCCTTTATCGCTGGCATCTTTGGCTGCCGAAAAAGGGGGAAGTCTTCTATTTGCACGATCAATGATTGTAGTGAGCGTCTCTCCGTCTTTTGTAAAAGGAATGATATTATCTCCGAAATAGTTTTCGTATTTTGTCTGCATTCCTTTTTGATAGAACTCACTTTCTTCTTCATAAGTCTTTTTGAAGCTAATCGTTGCAAAATGAATAAACTTCACTTTGCACTTTTCCGCTTCATCAAATTGTGCTTTCAGGTCACGACAATTCTGCGCAATTCGCTCATCTATCGAAACCTGAGTGATGTAAACGGAGAACTTTTCTTTCAATTTATCAAGTACTTCATCCAAGTTTTGATTTTGAATAATAAAATTAGTGTCAAAAACAAAGGCTTTCTTTTCAGCCATTCTTAGCCCTCCTTACATCGTAAAATCGGATCTATTTAACCTTTTCCCACTTTTCAATCAGGTAATTTACGAATGCAGAGCAGGAGATCAGCATATATTTTGCATCCTCACTGCTTGCATCGGCGAAGTCAATACTGCCATGACGGATACCACCCTCATCGGATGTGTACCCGTATAGGCTGCTCATAGCGCTCTGAAGCGCCTTATGTAGCTTGATTCCCTTGCTTTCCAACTTCTTCAACGCTTCACCAAGAGTAGCTTTTGGATTCTCAGTTATAATACAACACATGGCTTCTACTGCGCTAATAGAATCCTTAATCGTATTTTCGTAATCAGGTGCTTTTCTATTAGAAAATGAGTCTACTGCTTTTCTAATGTGAGCTCTCGCTGAGTCATACGGAATGTTGATAGCTTCTTCAAGTGCTTTTAGCTCATGCTCTGAAACAACAGGCACAACCAGCTTATCCATAATCCTATAGCCAGAAACTTCTTCTTCGAGAATCCTGTTAAAAACAGTTCTCATTTTTTCTACTGTATCTTCTTCGGAATTCATGAAATACCTTTCGATAAAATCAAAAATCACATACCACTCTTTGGCTTCCATGATATATTTTTGTAACACTTCTGCGTTACGTTTTTTTATCAATTCATTTTTCGGGAATTCATAAGGAACCCCCATCTCAATCATCATGTCTTCGATGCCTGTCGTATAATTTGTCCAGTCAATCGTATCATATGAATCGAATTCTTGCTTATAAAAGGCTGCAAGAATTCTTCTTTTCAGTGTGTCGCTTGCTGCTTCTAATTGCAAAACAGAACTTTTATATCCATATCTTTGAGAAAATGTACTCACACTTACACCTCCAGTTTACCGCTCATCAGGCGAGGCAATAACATATCACGCTGTGTAGCAAGGTTTTTGTTTTTCAGCAAAAGCATCCTGATGCTGTCATAGATATCATCTATCTGCTTTTCAAAAGTTTGTACAACATCATCAGACGGCATAGTGATTTTGATCTTTTTAATCAAATCCTGACTGAGATTTTGTTGTGCCGCTCCAAAAGAAATCAACAAAAGATATTCTCTGATTGATTTCAAATAATAGTACAAATAATGCTTTGAAGAAAAGTCACGTTTATCTGAAAATACACAGCACGCCTGATTACAGGTCATTTCACTATCAAAGTAAGCAAGCAAACCTATATTCACACCATACATAGCCATGGCAACTGATTTTGCAGGAAGCACTTTTGCCGAAGAATTGTTTACCGCCTCTTGGGTAATGTATTCCTCGGTATCGATTATTACGCAATCTTTAATCTCACCTGTTTTAACCCAAGGGTATACGCCACTATCAAAATACTCTGGATTACTTCTACTTGGAGTTCCACCAGAACAAGGCTACGGGTGGATAAGGAAGTATAAAAAACTTAATATGGCACTCAATTTGTCCGGGGAAACATCTGATGCGGCCGGTGAAGCCTGTTTCCGTTGGTATATCGCACAAGCATTTGGCAATGCATCGAAAGAATATACACCAAGAGTTATGAAACAAACTGACAGATGTTCAAAAGACTTCTACAAAATGGCATTGCAACTTTTTTGTTATACAATCATAATGTGCAAAATTATGCGATGAATTATTGTTCGTTCTCACCGTCGGTATTATCATCGGCGTTATCATCGGCGGATTCTATGCCGAAAGCTTCGTTGATTTTTTCAGCCGTGCCGCAGCTTGACGCGAGCGCGATGATGAAAAACGGCAAAACGGCGACAAACGGCACGCTGTACGGGAACAGCGCAAATATCAGCGCTATGCATACCGCGACCGACAGCAGATAGCACAGCGTTGATTTTATGTTGCCGAACGCCAAAATGAGCGAGTTTGCGAATATTGCGGTAAATTTTTGGTCGATTTTTGTAAATATCGGGAAAAACCAGCCTAAAACAATAGTGAGCAGAATGTGGCAGACGGCGCATATTACCGCCAAAACAAACATAACCGACGCTTGCTTTGCCATATTAAAGTAAAACCAACAGGAAAAATCAATAACGGCAAACAAGGCGAGGAAAATCAGCCCGTAAAGGGTGCTTTTGCCGAATTCCTTTTTGAAATCGGCGAAATATTCACGGATAGGGTAGACCACCTTGTCCTCGGCGTATTTGTTGCATACCTCAATCAGCGCCTTGTACGACGCGCCGACGGTGAATATCGGTATGCAGGTGAGCGTGAACACGAGATTTAGCAGAATAAAATCGAAAAAATTATGAAAAATCAACTGAAAATAGCCGGCGACACCCTTTTTGCGGATATACGGAACGGTCTTGTCAAGGTTCATCAGGTTCATATAATTCTTCCTTTGCATCATATATTACTTATATATTAGCACAAACGGCACAAAAAATCAACAACGACAGTTTGGTTGTATAAAATATATAAAAATAATTATAATAGTTTATATGTTGTCTACAAAATTACGAAAAATGATAAAAAGGGGGTTGCAATTTGTTAACATTCATGCTATATTTAAATTGCGGTTGGAAACGATTCCAACAGTTTCAGAATTTATTTTTTTCAGGAGGAAAAAAGAATGAAAGCATTCAGTAAAATTTTGGCACTAACACTCGCTGCATTGTTTGCGGTAAGCGTACTGGCAAGTTGCGGCAAAAACGAAACAGGCAACAACGACGATAATGTCGAGGCTGCAAAAGAAATCAGATATCTCAATTTCAAACCTGAGATTGCAGACGTCTACAAGGAAATCGCAGAAAAATACGAAGAGGAAACCGGCGTAAAGGTAATCGTTGAAACAGCGGCGAACAACACCTATGAGCAGACTCTTATGTCTAAGATGGCGACAGACGAAGCTCCGACAATCTTCCAGATTAACGGCCCGAGAGGCTATGCAAACTGGAAAGATTACTGCGCTGATCTCACCGACAGCGATATTTATCAGCATCTTTCCGATAAATCGCTTGCGGTAACCGTTGACGGCAAGGCTTACGGTGTTCCGTACGTTGTAGAGGGCTACGGCATCATTTACAACCAGGCTATTATGGATAAATACTTTGCGCTTGACAAGAAGGCAACAAAGTATACCTCAATGGACGAAATCAACAACTTCGCAGCTCTCAAAGAAGTTGCAGAGGATATGCAGAAAAACAAAGAGGCTCTCGGCATCGAAGGCGTTTTTGCAAGCACATCGCTCAAATCCGGCGAGGACTGGAGATGGCAGACTCACCTCGCTAACCTGCCCGTATATCAGGAGTTCAAGGCTAACAACGTCGATTTGACATCCGACGCTACAAAGACTCTCAACTTTGATTATGCGGAAAACTTTAAAATCATATTCGACCTTTATCTCAACAACTCGACCGTTGACAAGACAAAGCTCGGCACAAAGACCGTAAACGATTCAATGGCAGAGTTCGCTCTTGAAAAATGCGCAATGGTTCAGAACGGCAACTGGGCATGGGGTCAGGTTTCCGGTGTTAAGGGCAACAAGGTTAAGGCTGAAAATGTTAAGTTCCTCCCGATTTACACAGGTGTAGACGGCGAAGAGTCGCAGGGACTTTGCGTTGGCACAGAAAACTTCTTCTGCGTAAACTCGCAGGCAACAGCAGGCGAGCAGAAAGCCGCTAAAGATTTCATCTACTGGCTGTATTCAAGCGAAACCGGCAAAGATTACGTTACCAACAAACTGGGCTTCATCGCTCCGTTCGATACATTCGAAGACAGCGAAAAGCCGACCGATCCGCTTGCAAAAGAGATTCTCAGTTGGATGGAGAAAGACGGCGTAACATCTGTTCCGTGGAACTTCACCCTGTTCCCGTCGCAGACATTCAAGGATAACTTCGGCGCAGCTCTCTTACAGTATGCGCAGGGCACAAAGTCGTTCGACGATGTTAAAAAACAGGTTGTAAGCGACTGGGCTTCGGAGAGCGCAGCTATCGAATAAATTATAATCGGCGTGATGCCGAACAATCGGAACGCTCTGCCGAACTCGCTTTGGCAGAGCGGTTTTGGTAAACTACGCAAAAGGAAATTTTGC
>CADBMQ010000047.1 GCA_902795765.1 Oscillospiraceae bacterium
ACGAAGAAATCGTTAAAACATATACCGAGAAATTTAAAGCCGCACTTGACAACGACCTTAATACATCACTCGCAATCACTGCTTTGTATGACGTTTTAAAAGCGAAAACCAACGATAAAACAAAGTTGTATCTTATCGAATCGTTCGACAAAGTTTTGTCGCTCGACCTTATTGGCGAATCAAAGAAAATGAACGAGAAAAGTGCTGAGCCTGATAAAGACGCACAGAAGATTGAACAACTCATCGCAGACCGTGCTGCTGCTAAAAAGGCAAAAGACTTCGCATTGGCAGACCAAATTCGTGACGAACTCACAGCAATGGGCATCGCAATAAAAGACACTCGTGAGGGAACAGTATGGACGAGAATGTAGGCGAATTTTTTGTCGGTGAGCCACATATCGGCAGACCCGACTGCTCGGGCAGAACGGATAAGGAAATTGCGGTTTATGATATGCTCGACTCGCTTGGGGTTGAGTACACGGTAATCGACCACGACCCTGCCGCATCAGTTGACACTTGCGACGAAATCGAACGCAAGTTGGGAGTTAAAATCTGCAAAAATCTGTTTTTGTGTGACCGCAAAAAGACGAGATTTTTTATGCTCTCAATGCCGGGAGAAAAGCATTTTGTAACAAGAGATTTTTCCCACGCAATCGAGTCGCCTCGCTTGTCGTTCGCACCGCCCGAAAAAATGCTCGAATTTCTTAATATAACACCCGGCTCGGTCAGCGTTTTGGGACTGATGAATGATAGTGGAAACGATGTTAAATATTATATAGATAGCGACCTTATGAAGGACGAGTTCTTTGGTTGCCACCCTTGTATCAACACGTCAAGCCTTAAAATCCGTATGTCAGATGTGCTGACAAAAATCATTCCCGCAACCAACCACGATTATAGCGTTTATACGCCGACTGTTTGAAAGGAACGGAAGATATGAAAATTTTGTTCGTATGTAGCGGAAATACCTGTCGCAGTCCAATGGCGGCGGCACTCGCAAAGCAGTATTTTGAAAGTGTCGGCAGAGACGATTTGACCGATAGCGCAGGGCTTTTTGCAAATCCAGGCGAGTCGGCGAGTGAGTATTCTGTTAAAGCAATGGCGGAGCGTGGAATTGACATTTCGAGTCATCGCTCGAAGCAGTTGACACCCGAAATGGTTAGAAACGCAGATATTCTCGTTCCGATGACCGATTCACACGCAAATATGCTCAACATTTTAGGCGTTGACGACAGCAAGATTAAGCAAATTGGCGAAATTCACGACCCGTTCGGTGGCAGTCTTGATGTTTATCGTGAGTGTGCAGATGAACTCGCAAAAGCGGTGCAAAAACTGTGATTAGACTTTACGAGCAACACGCAAAGCAGATAGCCAAAATCGAACGGGAATGCTTTTCAAAGCCGTGGAGTGAACAGAGTGTGCTTGATGCAATTCGTTCGGGGCATACCTTTTTCGGCGAATTTGAAAGCGACAGTTTGATTGCGTTTGCAGGTGTGAATGTGGTTTGTGGTGAGGGATATGTTGATAATGTTGCCGTGTGCGAAAGTCATCGTCGTCAGGGTATCGGCGAAAAATTGGTCACGGCTCTGATTGAGCATTGCGTGGAAAATAGTGCCGATTTCATCACTCTCGAAGTGCGTGAATCGAATTTGTCCGCAATCTCATTATATGAAAAATGCGGTTTTTCAAGGGTTGGGGTGCGCCCCAATTTCTATACTGCACCGCAGGAAAATGCAGTTATTATGACAAAGGAATTGATTTGATGAAAATTCTTGCAATAGAAAGTTCGTGTGACGATACCGCCGTTGCAATAACCGAAGAGCGAAAGGTTATTTCGTCAGTTATCGCATCGCAGGTGGACGAGCATACTTTATATGGCGGAGTTGTGCCCGAAATCGCATCACGCCGACATATTGAAAATATCGGTGCTTTGTATGAAAAGGCACTTGCAGACGCAAACTGCACAATAAATGATATTGATGCAGTTGCCGTGACTTACGCACCTGGTCTAATAGGCTCGCTTTTGTGTGGAGTTGGCTTTGCGAAAGGTGTAGCCTATGCGGCAAATCTTCCGATTGTGCCTGTGCATCACCTTCGCTCGCACATTGCTGCGAATTACATCGACACCGATTTGAAACCTCCGTTTTTGGCGCTTGTCATTTCGGGTGGTCACAGTCACATAGTGTATGTCAAGAATTATACCGAGTTTGAGATAATCGCTCGTACCCGTGACGATGCGGCAGGCGAGTGCTTTGATAAAACGGCTCGTGCAATGGGACTTCCGTACCCAGGTGGTGTGCATATGGATAAGGTTGCAACGGGTGACGGCACGGCATATAAACTGCCGAAACCGAAGATTGAGAATAATGACCTCGATTTCAGCTTTTCGGGACTGAAAACGGCGGTGCTTAATACAATACACAATCTTTCACAAAAGGGAGAACAGGTTGATGTTCCGCTTATGTGTGGTTGTGTTCGCAAAACTGTTTGCGATGTGCTACTTGAACACATTGAGTTGGCGCTCGAAAAAACGGGTTGCAAAACACTTGCACTCGCAGGCGGAGTTAGTGCGAATAGCGAAATCAGAGAGCGATTTGCCGATTTTTGCGATAAAAAGGGAGTTAAACTCTATCGACCTCCGCTGTCACTTTGTGGCGACAATGCGGCAATGGTTGGTGCGCAAGGCTACTATGAATTTTTGGCAGGTACTCGTGCGAATCTTGATTTGAATGCGAGAGCTACGCTCGATATTGCGACGCTGAAATAGCGGAAAGGAAAAGTTATGGCAGATTTTAAAGCACGTTTGATAGATAAAAG
>CADBMQ010000048.1 GCA_902795765.1 Oscillospiraceae bacterium
AAGCGAGTGTACGGTTTACAATCTGTAACTTTAATAAGTTGAAGAGCTTCGTGGTCATAGGTTGCGTGGAATTGAAGCGCACCAACGCCAGAATCTTTGCTCAACATAAAGTCAACTGTGATTGTGTCGCCCACGTTTGCATCAGTATTGTCGATAACTGCGGTAAGGCTACCAACAGTTTGAAGTTCATCTGCCGAGATCACTGAGGTAGTAGCGAACATACCTGAGAGCATGGCAAGAATAAGAGCAAACGCAACAACGATTCTTGTTCTTTTCATTCTGAGTCCTCCTAAATAAATAGAATTTTCGGGCGAAACTACCCTTTGTACTGTTTCATTATAAGTTAAAATTAAAAAAAAGTCAAGCGTTTTCGCCAAAAATAAATATATTGTACAATATGTCAAAACACACCTTTTTTGCCTTTTTTTGTTTATCATTTTTTACAAATCGTTAGTCAAAGTGCAAAAAATAATTTTTGATTTTTTGGTATAATAACGAAAAAATTGACAAAAATAACTATCAATAATGCTATTGTCAAAGGAAGTGCTATTTTTTTGAACAATGTAACCAATTCGTTTGGTATAACGGAATATAATGTAAGTATTTGTAAAAATATAGATGATAATATTTCCATTTTTAAGGAAATTTTTAAGGATGACGATACCATTATAATGCGACCGTTTCGCAACAAGAAAACGGGCATTCGATTTTTCGCAATTTCAGTTAATGGTATGGTGCAAAGTAACGAAGTTTATCAAAGTATAACCGCTCCGCTAATCACACTCGACTTCCCGACCGAGTGTGACGACTTGCTCGACGTCATTTCACAAGAAATGGTATCGAACGGCGATGTCAAAACGAGAGAAAATATATCAGAAATTGTGTGCGATGTGCTTTACGGCGACACGACTGTTTTTGTGGACGGGTGCGACAAGGCTCTCACTGTTGAAACAAAGGGTTTTGAACTTCGTTCGGTTTCCGAGCCAGACAGCGAACGAGGACTTAAAGGCTCAAAAGAAGGGTTTACCGAGTCGATTATTGTGAACACTTCGCAAATTCGCAGACGGATTTTAACAAGCGATTTGAAATTTCACTTCTTTCGTGTTGGAACACGAACCAACACACTCGCTTGTGTTGCGTATATGGACTCGCTCGTTGACAAGCGAGTGCTAACCGAACTGCTACGACGAATAAGCCACATCAAAACGGACGGCATTTTGGACACCAACTATATAATTGAACAGATTAAAGACAAGCGAATGTCTTCATTTAAAACGTGTGGCTCAACCGAAAAGCCCGACGTTGCCGTTGCGAATTTGCTTGAAGGCAGAATTGCAATTATTGTTGACGGCACTCCTATGGTGTTGACTGCACCCTATTTGTTTATCGAAAATTTTCAGTCGCCTGACGACTACTATCTTAATTTTTGGTACGCATCAGTCGGTCGTATTTTGCGTATTTTATGTTTTTTTGTCAGCATTGCCTTGCCATCGGTCTATCTCGGACTTGTAACCTATCATAGCGAGATGTTGCCGACCGAGTTTATGACAACGATTGCCGAATCGACAAAAGATGTGCCGTTTCCGACATTTTTGGAATGTGTGTTTATGCTGTTTGTGTTCGAGGTGCTTCGTGAAACAGGCGTGCGTATGCCCGACCAAGTCGGTCAAGCACTCAGCATTGTCGGTGGTCTTGTTGTTGGGCAAGCGGCAGTTGATGCAAAAATCGTTTCTGCTCCTATGGTTATTGTTGTTGCATTTACAGGCATTGCAAGTTTGTGCGTGCCACGTTTAACGGGTGCTATGCTACTTATTAGGCTTGTCGCTCTCGTCTGCACGGCATTGCTCGGGTTCTATGGTTTGTTTATGTTTATGATTGGTGTGCTCGTTCATATTTTGGGCATTCGCTCGTTTGGTTACGAATATGTTCACCTGTCAATGAGGTTTCAATCGTTCAAAGACACATTTATCCGTGCGCCACATCAAAAGATGATAACTCGACCACGATTTGCAAAGGACAGAATTCGCAAATGAAAAAACTATTCATTATAATAGGGTTAATTTTTGTTATTTTAAATTTCAGCGGCTGCTACGATTACACCGAACTCAAAGACTACACTATTGTTATGGGAATCGGGTTTGATAAAGGAGAAAAATATCGGTATCGTGTTTCTGCCGAACTCGGTGGAATTTCGGGCAACTCGGACGAGGTGCGTGAGAGCCAGACTTCCGTTGTCATTCATAGCGAAGCGAACAGTATTCCACAAGCGATTGCGAACTTGACCGACACGACAGGTGGCGAACTTTATTTTAAAAGTTGCGAAATTGCAGTTATAGGCAACGAATTGTGCCGTGATGGTTGCGATGACATTATCGAATATCTTCTTCAAAGCACCGACTTTCAAATGAAACTTTCACTTGCCGTGGCAAATGGAAAAGCAAGTGAGATTTTCGCAGTTAAACCGACTGTTGATAATGTGATTTCCATTGAACTTTTGAAATCAATCAAGACTGCAAAACAAGAATTATCGTCATCACGAATTATATCGCCCTATCAGGCTTTTAATTTATCTGCGAGAAACGAACTTGTTCCGTTGCCGTTATTGACAGTCAAAGACGGAAAACCTGTGACTGTTAATGCAGGTGGACTCACTCTATTAAAAGACGGTAAAACTGCGAAAAAACTTTCGACAGAAGATTCAGTCTGCCTTAACTTTATTGACAACGAGATAGAACGAGCAATTATTGAATGTGGCAACTCCGGCTGCGAGATAACACGATGCTCGGTTGAGAAAGAAAATGATGTTATTTTGATTAGTGCGACTGCTTTGCCACTTGACGAGAGTCTTTCGATTGACACCGCAGAAAATGAGATAAAAAAGCGTGTTGAACGGACACTATCGACTCTGCACTCGCTCGGTCTAAATGAAAACACGAGAGTTCAAGTTTGCCTTAAAAAAGCGGATAAATAAGGGAGTTGCGATATGTTTCCGATACTGATTTTATGCGTTATCTACACGCTGATTTTTTTGTTTGAATTTCGGCAGATGTCCGTTCGCACTCGTCGTAAAACTGCGATATTCTTCACACTTTCAGCATTTGCGGTCACTTTATTGATTTACGTCTTGATAACTGACACCGCTTTTTAAGGAGTGAGATTTATGAATTACAACCGACTGAATACAAGTCAGGCGACTGCGCTTTTGTGCGTGTTTTTATGTAGCAGTCTTGGTGATACAAACGGAATGCGCTCGGGCGGATTTGCGCCACTCGCACTTTTATGTGCAGGAGTTGGTGCGCTACTTCCCGTCTGCGTTTTCTCGTTTGCACTCGGTAAAACTCGCTCGAAAAACATTTTCGACAGCGCAAAACAACTACTGCCGTATCCTATTTGGATAGTATTTTCCGTTTTGCTGATTTTAAGTGCAGTCACTTATGCGTCGGTTTCGCTTTTGTCATTCACTAGCTTCATCGGTGTGACAACTCTGCCCGAAACACCACCGATTATTATTGCGATTGCGGTTTGTGTTGTATCTGCGCTGATTGTCAAAAGCGGACTTAACACGGCAGGAAAATGCGGACAGATTTTTCTCGCTTTCATTATAATAACAACTGCTTTGTCTGCGATATTAACACTTTCGACAGGCGAAATTTCGAGCTTTTACGACAATTTTAGGACAAATGACTTTATTAGAGATGGCGTTTTTGTTTTTTGCAGTTCTTTTTGCAAAACCACAATTTTTCTTGGTGCAGTTTCGTATATCAAGGGAAATCATCCGAAAAAAGTTGTGTGGCGATCAACTTACGGTGCTCTACTCATAATTGGTGCGACTATGATTCGTGACCTTGCGACAATCGGCAGTAAAGTTTGCTCGTTTATCGACTATCCGTCATACTACGCTATGAGTGACATAAGTGTTTTCGATTTTCTGCAACGAATTGAGGTTATCAGCACGATAAATGCTTTGCTTTTTTGCATAATTGATATTACCGTCTGCATTTTCTGTGCGTGTATCGGGCTTTCAAGAGTTAGCAACACGACATCGGCTCGTGACTATGCTATGCCACTCGGACTTGTGATTGCAGGAATTACGGCGAGTGTTTCACGTTTTTCCGACTTCGGTTTTTATATCGTTTTCGCAATCGTCTCGGTCACACTTGCACTCGTTGTTGCAACTGTTGGAAAACTAAAAAACTCCACTCATTAAGAGTGGAGTTTTTTATTACATTCTGCGTTCATTAGTCCTGCGACTGCGAGGAGAAAAGGAACTGTCATTACTATTGAAAGCGAGAACAGACTTTGCACAACATAGCCGATAAATGCGACTGTTAGTGGGATTAGGCAGAGGTTTTGACTCATCTTGCGACACGCACGGACAAATAATGTACCAAGCCAGCCGAGATATGCGATAAGTCCCATTGCACCGAACGAACAAGCGATTTGCAGCCACTCGTTATGAGCTGAGTCGACGACTAGCGGACTGTATGCTTTATAAGTTTCACCCGCAATCTGCGAAAATGCTTGTTTAAATGCCCCTGCGCCCGTTCCCAAAATCGGGTGTTCAGCAAACACCATGAGCGAACACTTCCAAATCGCAACTCGATGAGTTCCCGAATATTCGTCTGCTTCGCCACGAAGAAGTTTTGCCACTTCACGCACAAGGTCGGGTGCAGTTTTATCAGTTGGTGCGAACTTCCAAATCCATATTAGTACAGCAACCACGATTACTATCGTTACTGCATAGCCGACAATTAAGGTCGATTTGACGGGTAGGCTGCATCTTCCGTTCAACAAAAATCCGACTGCTACAAAAAATACTGCCAAAGCAACAAGCACAATCGAAGCCGTCGGAATGCTGAAAGTTAGGTCAAATCGCTTTTGCGACTCGTTCAAAGTGCGGTCGGTCATAAAAGATAATGCTATTCCAAAAAGCACCGAGCCAACTAAAACAAGTGTTTTAGGCAGACGATTTCGGCAGATAAGTATCGGCAACGCAAACGGCACTACCACCGCAAACGATAACATAGCGGCGCTTACATTTATTTCTGCAACCACATACACGCTCGTTACAACTGCCGTTAAAATTAACAATTTTTCTAAAATGTTCTGCTTGAACACAACGAAGCTCACACCTACAAGCGGTACTGCGACACAATAAAATGCCGCTAAAATATCAATGTTTCCTATCGTTGAGAAGAATTTCAAAAAATAATTTTTATCATACATCGAGTCGCCCGGATAAAGTCCAAACACATTCACTCCGCAAAGCTGAATAAACGCAATTACATTCATTATAATAAGCACGGCAGACAACACTAAAATCAACAAGCGCTCGAAACTGCCGAATGCCGACACACCGAGAAAAACCACGGCATACAAAAGCATTAAAAGCATACCCTCGCTTCTGCCTTCACCGAGCCATGCGTTGTGGGTATCGTATTTGCACAAAACTGTGGATAATAGCTGAACCGCCACAAGTCCGACAAAAAACCAAGTTGTTATCGACACATTTTTTATCCGTTCGCTAAAACGGACATTCGACTTATATGAACCCATATCCACAAGCCATAGTGATACCGCAAAAATCAAACCCGCTATTGTAAGCACGATGAAGTTTGTGTATTTCGTTTCCGACACATTGCCATATCCCATTATAGCAAGCGGAAAATACCCGAAAAGTGCGATCAGATATATACTGACCGCACTTTTTATATCAATTTTGGTTTTGTTCTTCGTTTTCATCTTTCGTTTCTTCGCTCTCCGTTGTTTCCTGATGTTCTAAAATGTGTTGCTCTCTAATCTTCTTCGCCAAATCTCTGCGCTTTTTGCTTTTGCGGAAAATTCCACGAATTGCCATGATAATTATTGCAACAATCACAAGGCACGATACAACTATTGCCACAATCGTCAACGCTTGTGAAATCGAGTTGGATTTCAAACTTTCGTCAAGTCCCTGAATGTCTATTCTTGCAGTTCGCAAAATTGTTTCACTATTCTCAATTTCCTCTTCGGTCGGGATAGTTTGAGGCATATAGACGGTTACATCAAAAAACTCGCCGTTGATTACCGTTACATACGAAAGATAACTGTAACCGCTCGTTGACGAGCCAACTCTTGCGAGAATACGGACATACTCCACTCCGTTTGCTGAAACAACATCGGGATTGCAAAGGAAAATATGGTCACTCTTCGCAAGGCCTTTTTGGTATTCTTGCGAAAACTCGTCTCTCATTTCCTGCGACACAGTCGAAAAATTGCCGATTGATTCAGACAAAGCGTCTTTTGTTACATAAACTGTAATTTCTCCGTCTGTTTTGGAATTTACCGCATCAATTACCATTCCGTTATTTATTCGCTCGATAATTTTTGCATCAAAATTGTCTTCTTTATTAAGTTTGCTATTGCAATCATAAACTACATAGTCATCGGGTATTTCAAGTTGTATTATGTATTTATCATCACGAAACTCACAGGTGTTCGTACCGCAAGAGCCGAAACACACACATATTGTTAGTGCCATCATCAAAAATACGACGGCTTTTTTCAGTTTCATCATAATTTATTCCGTTTCTTTTCGTCTTTAATATTATTTCATTATACCTTATTATATATAAAAAATCAACCGCTATATTATTTTTGCATAAAAATTGCTCAAAATATACATCAGTCGGTTATATTTATACATAAATTTCAAAAATATTTGCATATTTTTTCAAAAAAGACTTGATTTTTTGCAAAATGTGTGTATAATTAGATTGTAAACAATTTGGAAGGGAAGTTTTTACAATGGCAAAAACAAAAAAAGAAATCAAAAAGGTAGTTCTCGCTTACTCGGGTGGTTTGGATACTTCAATCATCATCCCGTGGCTTAAAGAAAACTACAACAACTGTGAGGTTGTTGCCGTATCCGGCGACGTTGGACAAGGTACTGAACTTGACGGTCTTGAAGAAAAGGCTATCGCAACAGGTGCTTCTAAACTCTACATCGAAGACCTCACAAAGGAATTTATCGAAGACTACGTTTACCCGACTCTTAAAGCAGGTGCAGTTTACGAGGAAGATTATCTTCTCGGTACTTCTTTCGCTCGTCCGAGCATCGCAAAGAGAATTGTTGAAATCGCTATCGCAGAAGGTGCTGATGCTATCTGCCACGGTTGCACAGGTAAGGGTAACGACCAGGTAAGATTTGAGCTTGCTATCAAGGCATTCGCTCCTGATATGGAGATTATCGCTCCTTGGAGAACTTGGGAACTCAAATCTCGTGAAGAAGAAATCGAATATGCTGAGGCTCACAACATTCCGCTTAAAATCAACCGTGAGACTAACTACTCAAAGGATAAGAACCTTTGGCACTTGTCACACGAAGGCCTTGATTTGGAAGATCCGGCTAACGAGCCTATGTATAATAAAGAAGGATTCCTCGAAATGGGCGTTTCTCCCGAAATGGCTCCCGATGAACCTACATATATCACTCTTTCTTTCGAGAAAGGTATTCCGACCAAACTTGACGGCGTTGAGCTTGACGGTCCTGCTATGGTTGCTGCACTTAACAAAGTTGGTGGCGAAAACGGTATCGGTCTCGCTGACTTGGTTGAGAACAGACTTGTTGGTATGAAATCAAGAGGTGTTTACGAAACTCCCGGTGGTACAATTCTCTACCACGCTCACAAAGTTCTCGAAACTCTCTGCCTTGATAGAGATACTCAACACTACAAAGAACTCGTTGCTAAAAAGTATGCTGAGTTGGTTTACTATGGTCAGTGGTTCACTCCTTTGAGAGAGGCTCTTGACGCTTTCGTTGACAAGACTCAGGAAACTGTTACAGGCGAAGTTAAATTGAAGCTCTACAAAGGTAACATCATCAACGCAGGTACAACTTCTCCGTATTCACTCTATGACCCGGAGGTTGCTACTTTCGACGAGGACGATGTTTACGATCAAAACGATTCAGCAGGATTTATCAACTTGTTCGGTCTCCCGATCAAAGTTAGAGCGAAACTTTCGCAGAATTGGGATAAATAATGAAATTGTGGGCAGGTCGCTTTAAAAGCGAAATTGATAAAAAAACCAACGATTTCAACTCGTCAATTCCGTTCGACTGCCGAATGGTTAATGACGATATTAAAGGCTCTATGGCACACGCAACTATGCTTGGAGCGCAGGGTATTATTTCAGAAGCAGACCGTGATACTATTTTGAGCGGTCTGCAAGGAATACTCGATGATATTGCATCGGGTGCTCTCGAAATTGATATGACTGCCGAGGATGTTCACACCTTTGTTGAGGCGGAACTTACCTCTCGTGTTGGCGATGCAGGTAAGCGCTTGCACACTGCTCGTTCTCGTAACGATCAGGTTGCTCTCGACGTTCGCTTGTATCTGCTCGGCAAATGTGATGAACTCACAACGAGTGTTCGCTCACTTTTGAAAGTGATTACCGACAAGGCAGAATTGTATGCAGATACTGTTATGCCTGGTTATACCCATTTGCAACGTGCGCAACCGATTACTTTCGGTCATCATTTGATGGCATACGCAGAGATGTTCTGCCGTGACTTGGAGCGTATCGCTGATTGCAGAAAACGTATGAACATTTCTCCGCTCGGCTCTGCTGCTCTTGCGGGTACGACATATCCGCTCGACCGTGAGGCTGTTGCGAAAACTCTCGGTATGGACGGTGTCACAAACAACAGTCTTGACGGTGTTTCCGACCGTGATTTCGTTGTTGAATTGATGAGCGCTTGCTCGCTCATTATGGTGCATTTGTCACGATTCTCCGAAGAGATGATTCTTTGGTGCTCGTGGGAGTTCAAGTTTGTTGAACTTGACGATGCTTTTTCAACAGGCTCGTCCATTATGCCACAAAAGAAAAATCCCGATATTGCCGAACTCGTTCGTGGTAAGAGCGGTCGTGTTTTTGGCGATTTGGTTGCTATGCTTACCGCACTCAAAGGTTTGCCGCTTGCATATAACAAAGATATGCAGGAAGATAAGGAAGCCGTTTTTGATGCGGTTGATACTGTGCTTATCTGCACAGATACTTTCACTGCAATGCTCGACACCATTTCTGTCTACAAGGACAATATGCGTGCCGCTGCTGCAAAAGGATTTATAAATGCTACCGACTGTGCCGACTATTTGGTTGGCAAAGGTTTGCCGTTCCGTGATGCCTATAAGGCTGTCGGCTCGCTCGTTGCTTACTGCATTGACAATGGCAAAACTCTCGAAACTATCAGTCTTGACGAGTATAAGTCGGTTTGCGATATGTTTGATAATGACGTTTACGAGGCTATCAATCTCGATATGTGTGTTAAGCGTCGTACTGTTAAGGGTGGTCCGGCTCCCGAATGTGTTCGCCGTGAAGTTGCGGCAATGCGTGAAAAACTCTCATTTTGAGTTAGTTTTCTGCCTTCGGGCAGTAGTTCGGATTTAAGTCCCTTCCAAACTAACCTAAATCCGAACAAAACCTCTGTTTTAAAAAACAGAGGTTTTTATTTTGCAAATTTTGTGCGAGATTAACTATCTTCACGAAACAAAAACACAGGTTACTATCAAGGAAACCGACAGTAGTTTTGCGAAGATTTCGTATTATATCGACAATCATCTTTTTGAAAATATCACGCTTAAAAAGTTGGCAAATGGCGTGTTTTTGTCGGAAAAGTGCGTTTGCAACACCATAAAAAGGCACTCGGGTATGACGTATCGAAAGTTTGTTGCGACCGTGAAAATATGTAAAAAATACCACTTCAATTTGAAGTGGTATTTCTTTTTTAGTTAGAGAATTTTTTGCAGTAGCGCTTTTAAATCGAGAATGTCAAACTTGCCGTTGTTGTCAATGTCGCAAGTTGCAAGGTCTCCGCTTTTGCCGTCTGCCACGAGTCGCAACATCGCTTGTAAGTCAAGCGAATTTACCTTTTTATCGCCGTTTACATCACCTTTGATTTTTTGGGGTGCAGTTGTTGTGGTGGTTGACGGTGCAGGTTGACGTTTTACAACAGACCATTGACGGTCGAGCGTCATTTCTTGATTTTGCTTTTCAAAAAGCTCATCGATTGTCACAAACTCATAGCCGTCTGCGAGCAAGTCGGGTATTATAGTTTGAAGTGCTTCGTCTGTTTTATCGTTACCCTCAAAGCAATGAAGCAAAACAATTCTGCCGTCACAAGCGATTTTTTTGACCTGTTGTATTCTCTCCTCGGTGGAAACACTTTGATTCCAATCGCTTGTGCCATCACCGCCCATCATCGGCACGGGGAAATCAACATAGTCATAAAAGAAAGACGGAATTGTCAAGTTTGGCAGACGCATAACTGTTGGACGGACTTGAACTTGTTCGTAAATTGCATCCGACACCTTTTTAAAGTCAGCGACAACTTGGTCATAAGTCCAATTTTTCATATCTGCGTGGTTCCAACTGTGTGACGCAATTTGGCAACCCTGATTTACCATTTTTTTGAGTGTTCGCTGATTTGAACTGTTGACTCTTTCGCCAATAACAAAGAAAGTTGCAGGTACATTGAAGTCACGAAGTGTGCGAAGTATGTTTTCGCAAGTTGTGCCGTTTGGTCCGTCATCAAATGTTAGTGCGATATACTTTTTATTTGTTTCGGCACTAACCGATGCAGTTTGGATTGTTGCAACTGCGAAAATCATTGAGATTGCGAGTATTAGTGAAATATACTTTTTCATAATATCAATCCTTTCCCTGTTTCCAACTATATTTTACACTATAAATACTAAAAATACAATATCAAATGTTGCATTTGCACATTGCAATTTTTGCACAAAATCGGCATAATAAACAAAGAACGCTCCGAATAATCGGAGCGTTCCTTGTTTGGGAATAAGGAAATTAAAGCAGTTTAAAAAGCAATGCTTTAATATCGAGAACATCAATTTTCTTATCGTTGTTCATATCGCAAGTTTCCAAATCTCCACCCTTACCTGCTGACACGATTTTGAGCAATGCCTGTAAGTCGAGTGTGTTTACTTTGCCGTCACCATTTACATCGCCCTTGGTCTTAGGACTGCCTTTTACCCAGCCTTGCGAATCAATGTACTGGCTGAGAACTTGTGCTGCCGCTGCCTGACCTTCTGCATTCGGGTGACCTGCACCACCACTTGTATTATACGGAAGTTCGAGTGAATACAAGTTGCTATATGTCTGTTTGAGTTCGTTGATTACCATCGGGATAGTTGTATTTTTGCTATCGCTAAATGTTTTGCTCGGAGATACCATCATACCATAGCACCAAACAATCGGAACATTGCCGTTGTTTGCGATAACCTGATTCAAAAGTGTCTTTGCATTTGCTTTCAAAGTTACGAGAGTGCTATCACGCTCTGCTACCGAAAGGCTACCAAATCTGTTGATGTCGTTTGTCATAAGATTGATTACAACAACGTTTGCTTTTCTTGTCGGAGTATAGAGAACTGATTTATTTCTGTAATAGCTTGTGCTCGGATACATATCTTTGAGGTTTACAGAATAGTTCAAAACTACACCTGCGCCACCTTGTGCTACAACAGAAAGGTCTGTTCCGAGAGTGTCTGCTGTGAGATATGCATAACTGAGTGTTGCGTCCGAATGTATCGGAGCGATACCGCCTGTCTGATATGC